>JBFYSM010000586.1:0-2581 GCA_041301605.1 Chloroflexota bacterium
ACCTGCACGCCGGGGCTGAGCGGAGCGTTGCCGCCACCAAGACCTACACATCCTCCCTGATGGCGCTGGCCTTGCTGGGCGCGGCCCTGTCCGGCGATAAAGCCCACCGCCAGGCATTGGATCTCGTCCCTGCGTTCGTGGCGGAAACCCTGGCCGCAACCGAATCCATCCTGGCTGCCGCCCGGGCTTTTCGTGAGGCCGAAGCCTGCGTCGTGCTGGGGCGGGGCTACAACTACTCGACCGCCTTCGAGATCGCCCTCAAGCTCAAGGAACTGACCTATGTGCTGGCCGAGCCGTATTCCTCCGCCGATTTCCAGCACGGCCCGGTGGCGCTGGTGGATAAGGATTTCCCCGTCATCGCCGTCGTGCCGCACGGCAGGACCGCCGACGAACTGACCGCTTTCCTGGAAGGATTGCAAGCCCGCCACCCGCACCTGGTTGCGATCACAGCGGTGCAATCACTGCTGGAGATCGCCCACACCCCCATCCCCCTCCCGGCCGACCTGCCGGAATGGCTGTCGCCGCTGGTGGCGGTCGTACCCGGCCAGTTGTTCGCGCTCGGCCTGGCCCTGGCCAAGGGCATCGACCCCGATAACCCGCGCGGGTTGAAGAAGGTGACCAGGACAACATAGAAGCAGAGACCCGGTTTTTTTCGAAAAACCGGGTCTCTTATTTGCCATCCCTACGCTGCGATCGGGTCGTCCGGGTACTCCTGGTTCCACCTCTCCACCAGTTCATCGCAGATTTTTCCGATGTTCTCCCAATCGATGGTCTGCAACCGAAGGTGACATCTTGCGCCTTACAACAAAGTGGAATTGACTGCAAGCCAGGAGGCCTTCCTGGTTGTATAATATGAGAGCAGCATCTCACACAACCGGTTGAGACGCCAGGAATAGCGATAAACTTGTCGAGTTTACATGCAAGGAAGTGGCAGCGACATGGGGATACCGGTCTTGAGAGAAAGGTGGCTAAGATGTCGAATCCAGAAGTCCGGCTGGTAATCAGGATCGATATTTTTATATCGTCTCCCGGCGACCTGGGTGAAGAGCGGGAGATCGTAAAACGAGTTGTCGAGAAGCTGAACAGAAGTTCCCTGAAAAACGATTATTTCTTCGTACCATTCCTTTTCGAAGATGAAGTTCCCCCGGAGATCGGGGAGAGCGCACAACTCATTGTCGACCGTTACATGCAAGTGCAAAACTCATACATCCTGGTTTCCATGTTTTGGACCCGCATGGGTACTCCATTTACCATCATTGATACGAACGAGAGATATGAATCCGGGACACAATACGAGTTCCTGAAGGGGTATGAGCACTTCCAGAAGGCAAATCATCCCCATATTCTGTTATACAGAAAACAAAAAGAGAATCCCAAGGCCGACCCTGCACAGAAGCAAAAAGTGGAGGCGTTCTTCGACGGTTTTATCGGCGATCCTCCAAAGTTGAAAGGGCTTTTTGCCAGATATACTGAACCTGCTGAACTCGAGGACAAGATCGAGGAGCACATCCTCAAGATCATCGAAGCTTATCCGCCACAACCGGAAGATTTCAACCGGATCGAAGCTCCCGAATTCAAAGAAGAGCCCAGGCGGATCGATGCGGCAATGCCGCGTGAAACTGCTGTAGATCGAAGCACGCCGGTCCAGGTAATGATCTGCCTGCCCGATTCGGCAGGGCTGGAGGCATTCCTCCCCAAGAGGGCAGGAAAGGATGAGGTAAAGAAGAAAGATGTACGAAAGGGTGGCTTGACCATCGCTTTTCCTGTGGACAAGAAGACCGGAAAGGTACAACCGGCGCTCGTAAAGATCGAATTGGAAACCGATGACTTCAAGGTAAAGAACAACTCCACCAATGTCCGGCTCGAGGCGGGTTCGGACTCCGGTCAGATCTCGTTCAACGTCATACCCATCAAACCATCCCGGAAAAGCCTGCTCATCGTAAAGGTAAAAAGCATGGCGCTGGACGGGAGCGAAATCGAGTGTGGTTCCGTCGTCCTTTCCACCATGGTCAAAGGTGCCATGGATCCAATACCCATCCCGATGGTTTGGAACCTGGTTTCACGCTCCCTGGCAACTGCAGCGGTGTCGGCAGATCGACACCAGGAAGTTGGAGCGAAAAAATCGACAAAATCCATTCATGGAAAATCGGATAAACCCACCCCACGCAGATTGGTAGATTACGAAGTGGTGGAAGCGTATCGCACGAGAAAGTCAAGAGCCAAAGGTGCAGGCGGGGGAGTAAGTTTGATCGCCCTGGAGGGAATTGGCCCTTCCTATGCAGACAAGCTAAAAAAGGCGGGAGCAGCCTCTTCCCACAGACTGCTGCTCAGCATGGGTGCGACCGCCGCCGGGCGAAAATCCCTGGCACAAGGCTCCGGCATCGACCCGGAACTGATCCTTGAATGGGTCAACCGCGCCGACCTGTTCCGCATCAAGGGTATTGGGGAGGGATACGCCGACCTACTCGAAAATATCGGCGTAGACTCGATGGTCGAGCTGTCCCGGCGTAATCCCAGGAATTTGCTCGCCATGATGATGAAGTTGAATGCAGAAAGAAACCTGGTCCACAAACTGCCCAGC
>JBFYSM010000593.1:0-6818 GCA_041301605.1 Chloroflexota bacterium
TCCCATTCATGTCTTTCTGGGATGAGTTCCTGCGCGTGGATTGGGAGGAGAATGCCGGCGCGCCATTCGAAAAACCGGAGCAAGTGATGGGTATCGCTTTTGGATTCGATGGCAGCCAGGATGCGCCCTATGCCGGCACGATCTGGATCGACAATATCACCTTGCAGCACAGCCCTTCCTATGAGACAGATGATGAAGAAGAGGGAGGAAGCAGTCCATCTCTTCCTTGCCTGGGCAGTTTGCTCTTGCCCCTGTGCTTGATCGGGCTGGCTTTTCTTATCCTTCCAAGAATGTAGAAAAGGATTGCAAATGAAGAACAACACCAAAATCGTGGCCATCACTGCCGCCTTGCTGATATCCGTCCTGGCCTGTAATCTGCCTTCTAAAGGCACGGGGCAGGAACCTGCCCCAACCGAAGAGCCAGCAACGCAGCCGGTTCAACTGCCGGCTCCCACCCAGTTCCCGGTTGGGGCGTGGGTTCCATGCTCACAGGGCATGTACGGAGGAATTATCAAAGCCCTGGCTGCCTCGCCGGATTACGCCAATGATCAAACTGTCTTTGCGGCCACATCAGAAGCTGGGATCTTCAAATCTACCGATGGAGGCGATACCTGGCAGGCATCCAGCAATGGCCTGTGGATCAAGCAGATTACTTCCCTCGCTATATCTCCCAATTTTGCCAGTGACCAAACCATTTTCAGCGGGGGGATGCACATTGGTGTAACCGTTTCTACGGATGGAGGGTTCTCCTGGCAGCAGGTAAGCAACGGGATCACTTTGACCCATGTATACACCCTGGTGATGTCACCGGATTACCCCGATGATCATACGTTATACGCTGGTACTGCCGGGAATGGGGTATTTAAAACCACTGACTCCGGCGCTAACTGGAACGCCGTGAATACGGGGATTGATAACCTGAACATTTTCTCCCTGGCAATTTCCCCCAACTACGCTGATGACCGGACTATTTTCGCGGCAACGGGAGCGAGACTGTACAGATCCACCGATGGAGGCGAGTCATGGCAGGCAGTGGATGATGAGATGTCGGGAGATGCAACCCGTTCAATTGTATTCTCGCCGGACTATGAGCATGATGAAACCTTGTTTGCCGGAACCGGGGGCGGTGGCATATTCATGTCCATTGACAAGGGGGATTCCTGGGCACCTGTTGGCCTGCCGGGCATGTATGTCAATGCTTTGCTGGTATCCCCGGAGTTCCCGGATGACCACGCTGTTCTTGCCGGTGAAGGAAGTTCGGGTATATTCAAGTCCGGGGATGGCGGACTCACCTGGAATGGCTCTGATAACGGCCTGGGTAACAACCGGCAGTTGGTGAGCCTGGCTGCCGCCCCAAACGGCGCCCTTTTTGCCGGTACATATGGGGGCGGCGTGTATCGCTCTAACGATGGCGGCGTCACCTGGAGCGCTGCTTCGACTGGCATCACCAATATCTACATCCGCGCTCTTGCCTCTTCACCGGATTCCGATCGAGATCAAACCCTGTTTGTTGGCACCGACCACCAGGGCGTTTTCCGCTCCACGGATGGGGGGATGACATGGAATGCGGCCAATGGCGATGCTATTATCCCTCTCGTGAACGATCTGGCAATATCTCCTGGCTATGAACAGGATCGCACCGTCTTTGCCACCACAGCCACAAGCGGAATCTACAAATCCATGGATGGAGGTGGTTCCTGGCTGGCAGTAAACACCGGCCTGGATGATGTAGATCTGACATCGATTGCCCTTTCAACTGATTTCCCGAATGACCAAACCCTGCTGGCGGGTTCCTACCGGGGCATCCTATACCGCTCGACAGACGGCGGGAATACATGGGCTGATGTGAGTGCCGGTTTCCCGAACAGCCCGGTGACTGCTCTGGCTTTTTCGCCGGATTTCAGTCACGATCAGATGGTATTTGCAGGTACTTATCAGGGAGGAATATCTGTTTCCACGGATGGCGGGGTTTCCTGGCATGGAACGAATGCGGATCTGCCCGGCTTGGCAGTGATGACAATCAAAATCTCCCCCAATTTCAGCGCGGATCGGACGATCTACATTGGAGATGATCAAAGCGGAATATTCTTGTCAACCGATGGCGGCAATTCTTGGGAGTCTGCCAACAATGGGCTTCCCTACCCTGGTTATCATGAAATTGCTTTGTCTCCGGGTTTTCCTCAAGTTCAAACGCTGTATACCGCATTTACAGATGTTTATCAATCAGGGGATGGCGGCGCGACATGGACACCTCTTGGGAATTTGGTTTGGGGTCGGTACGTGGAATCCCTGGTGGTTTCCCCTGATGGAAAAATCCTTTATGTTGTGACCGACGGCGAAGGAATATTCTGCATGAGACTGGGAGAAGATTAGAGGTCGAAAGGAGCATTCCCTATGGAACAGAAGAGTAGGTTCTTGCTCGCAGTGTTCCTGATCCTTGCCTTGGCTTGCAACGTTCTCTCTCCTCCGAACGGCGAGCAGACGGAAGAACCACCAACCCAGCCTGTCATTCGCTCGCCGGGACCTCCCGGTTCGATCTACTACATCCGCCCTGACGGGGGTACCTACGAGGAATGCACCGGCCTGGTGGATGCACCCTATCCCGGGTCAGGTGTCAGCCAACCCTGTGCCTGGGGTCATCCTTTCCAGGCCCTGCCTCCGGATGGAACGCCGCGCATTCTCGGCGGGGATACACTCATCATCGGGGCCGGCGCTTACATGATGGGATATGGTGCTTCGGGTGCGGAGACTTGTGATTATGAAGGATCGTATGATTGCCTGATGTCTGCTGTTCCATCCGGACCCGACGCGGCTCACCCGACCCGCATCCTGGGTGCTGGATGGGATTCGGGGTGTAGCGATCCGCCCGAATTGTGGGGCAGCGGCCGCCCGTGGTTCGTTGTCAACCTGACCGATTCGAGCAATATCGAGGTTGCCTGCCTGGAGATCACCGACCATTCCTCCTGCATCGAAGATCATCTCTTCCCGACCGGTGGCTCGGAGTACACCTGCCAGCGGGATGCGCCTCCCTATGGAGATTGGGCTGCGATCGGCCTCTACGCCGAGGATTCCGCCAATGTTCTCCTGAAGTACCTTAACATCCACGGCCTGGCAAACACGGGCATCCAGGCTGGCCGCCTCACCGACTGGACAGTGGAAAATGTTCGCCTGGCCGGGAATGGCCTGGCAGGCTGGAACGGCGACCTGGTCGGCGATAGCTCGAACTCGGAGAACCACGGCACGCTCATCCTCCGCCATTGGACGGTGGAATGGAACGGCTGTGGCGAAACATATCCCGATGAGCAGTACGTTGGCTGCTGGGGCCAGGAAGCAGGAGGATATGGGGATGGCGCCGGCTTTGGCGGCACCACCGGCGGGCACTATATCATCGAAGATTCTGCGTTTCTATACAACACATCAGATGGGTTGGATATGCTCTACACCCGCCTGCCGGATGCTGTTGTTGAAATCCGCCGCACCACCGCAGCCGGGAACGATGGCAACCAGATCAAGGTTACAGGTGCGGTCACGATCGAGAATAGCATCATGGTCAGCAACTGCGGATTTTTCCACGGCATGCCGTTCTGGAACAATGATGATGACTGCCGTGCCGGGGGGGATGCCCTGGTTTTTGCCCTAAATCCTGGCGGACAAGCCAGCGTGATCAATTCCACCATCACAGGCGAAGGTGGCTGCCTGGTGATTGCCGAATGTGCGCTCGATAAAACCTGCAATGGCGACGAGAAGGTGCTCATGAGCAATATCATCTTCCAGGGCCAGAAGGTTTTCTGGTCGCCGGGTGACGATGCCTGTTTTGCCTGGTACGATGACGAATCATCCCCACCAATGCCAGCCAATCCCTTCGATGTGGCTTATTCGATCATCACCGGCGTGCGCTTCGGCAATGTGACCCCCTGCCCTGGTTCGCACAATCTCTGCGACATTTCCCCAGGGCTGCTCAATGCCGCCATTGACGATTTCGATGCTCACTTGCAACCGAATAGCCCGGCGGTCAATGCTGGCACTACAGAGGGTGCACCCGCTGATGACTTCGATGGCCAGTTACGCGATGCTCAACCGGACATCGGCGCATATGAGCGGTAATGAACTGTAGATCAACCAGGAGCATACCTGGTTACCCCAACAATCACAACAGCAAAGGAGAATGACGATGAAAAAACAAAAAACCTACCTGATCCTTGTTGCACTCATGCTCGTGTTGGCTATTCTGGCATGCGGTTTACCAAGTATCGGAGACGACCAATCCCAACTAGATGGTGGGCAGGATAACACTACAAGCGAGGAGTGGACCTCAGAAGACCTGATGGAAATCGGCAATTTCGATCAACTGGAATCCTATCGCATGACCATGGAAATAACGGAAAAAGATGCGGAGGGAAATCCGTTGTCGTCGATGGTTGTCGTAATCGAGAAGGATAATCCGAACAATGCCACCCACACCGTCATCTCTGACCAGGATGGGAATACTTTCCTGGAAACCATTGTCATTGGGGATACGACCTGGATGAAGATGCCATTCAGCGAGGATTGGATCCAATCCCCGCCATCAGAAGAGGATGATTTTTATTCCGAGACACCCTTCGGCTCGGATAATTGGGGTGAGGTGGTTGGGGATTATGGAACCACCCTAAGGGATGAGGGTAGGGATAATATGAATGGTGTGCGCTGCCGGAAATACTACATACAGCATACCGATGATGTCGAAGGGTCTACCATTGAGTCGGAGGGGTATTTTTGGGTGGCTGATCAAATTGGCCTGCCCAAGATCATGGTGCGCAGCGAGTTCACCACCGAGACGACCGATTCGACCGGAAAGATAACATATGGGGATTTCATCATCGATATTACGTACATAAACGAGCAGATCACGATCGAGCCACCACAGTAAATGGCTGACATAAGGTGTTTCTTCTCATTTCTGTAAGTCAGCCGCGTAGAGTTTCCGGTGGGGGCAAGAATGGAAGGTCGGTCTTGCCCCCGTTTCTTGGGATGGATGGTAGCTCTATGGGATTGAAGCGTTTCTTTGTTCATCGTGAACCATTCAGGATGATCGAAGCAGTATTATTGGCTGCCTTCGTTCTGGTAGTTCTTGTTATCCTTATCCTGAATCCCTCGCAGAATATCAGCCTGGTGGAAGATGTGCCATCCAGTGAAACCATCCAGGCTTATGCGTATGCCATGCCAGCCGAGGGATGGTCGCCGCTAACGGTGTACTTCAGCGCCTTTGGCAGTACTTCGAGCGCGGGCCAGATCATCCGATATGAATGGGATCTGGATGGGAATGGTCGCTATGATACGGATGCCACCGAAGATGGGGGATATGTCAGCTACCTCTATAAAAAATCGGGAACATACGCCATCACCCTGCGCGTCACGGATGAACGGGGGAATGTTGCTACCGATCGCGTCACTGTGACGGTGCGCTATCCCGGCTCCAGCAGCGTGGATTACTGGACAGTCTTCGATGATAGCCGCATTCGACGGGTGGATGTTTCCATTACTTCTGCAAACTGGAAAATATTGTGGGCTGATCCGGAGGCGAAACTCACAGTGCCAGCGGATGCAGTTATATTTGGTGAACGGTTAGAAAATGTCGGCTTCCGGATGCGCGGCCAATTCTCGTTGCGTGTATCCGGAGATAAAAAGCCCTGGAAAATCGATACGGATGCCTATGTCGATGGACAGGAATATCACAACCTGCGCCAGTTGATGTTCTTGAACAATATTGGCGATCCATCCTTGATGCAGGAAAAACTGGCTTATGAGGCGATGCACTTTGCCGGGGTTCCGTCCAGTTTTGTGTGTTTTGTCGAATTATGGATCGATCTGACCGACGATAACCAGCCTGCCACCTTTTGGGGCGTATATTCCATGGTCGAGCGGGTGGATAAGAAATTCCTGGCCAACCGGTTCGGACGAGATAACGAAGGCGGCAATCTGTACAAAGCCAGCCATGCCCAGCGCGGTCCGATGGATCTGATCTATTATGGGCCCGATATTACAGATTACCCCACCCAGAATGGGCTCTACGCCTATGGCAAGGAAACGAACGAGGTACAGGCAGATTACAGTGACATCATCTATTTGATGTATGTGATCGATGGCGTGGAGTATGCCACGCCGGAGGATTTTGCTGCCGCGTTGGAACAGGTGCTCAACGTGGATTCTTTCTTGCGCTACATGGCTGTGATCAATGCGCTCGGGAATTGGGATTCCTATCCCTACACGGGGAATAACTTCTATCTCTTCTATAACACAGGCACCGGGAAATTCGAATGGGTTCCTTGGGATTTGACCTGGGGTGGAGATGTTCGGCATCCGCTCTTTGGTCAAGATGGTGGCGGCTTGGTCGAACGCGCTCCCTTGTATGATAAAGTTTTCCAGGTGGAACGTTACCGTGTACGTTATGCTGGCTACCTTGACCTGTTGGCGCGCTACTGGCTGACTGAGGAGAATATATCCTCTTTGGTGTATCAGTATCAATGCCTGATTGCCCCATTACTTACGCAGGGGGATGGTGACAAGATGTTCTTCGGTGATACAGCCATGTTCCCGATCGAAGCTTTCAATGATGCCTGGATGCAGTTTGGCGAATTTGCACGCCAGCGCAGCGAATATATCCTGTCCGTGCTGGCGGATGATGAGTGGAGATTAGCTGATTATCATGATTCAAGTACTTCAATCCCATAGTGGAGGTGCGTGATGCAGAAGTTAAAGATCGGATCGACAATCCTTTTGCTGGTGATCCTTATCGCGGCGGCAACTGGTTCCACGCCCGTCCTGGCGCAGGAAGGGGA
>JBFYSM010000031.1:0-2870 GCA_041301605.1 Chloroflexota bacterium
CCGCGCTGCAGGATGCCCCCCACATCGCGAATGCCCAACGGGCGGAACTCACCATTGATCAACCCTTCATAGCCATCCACCACGCCAATGACTTCAGCATCGTACGCGTTGGCCGTCCGCACCACGGCGCGGATGCAGGGATTCATCCCCGGTGAATCACCACCGGAGGTCATGATACCTATTGTAAATGTTTTGTCGCTCATTTTTTCTCGCTTGGGGAACAACAGAACTTTGTCAATCAGAATGGATAGTATTTTACCCTTAATAGCAGTAAAATACGTGGAAATTGGCTGGCAAAGCCGAAAAATTTCGCAATCATTTTTCATTCTGGAGGTTTATGATGTCCAACAAAAAACGAGGAACCATCGGTATCCTGACCGGCGGGGGCGATGTGCCCGGCCTCAATCCGGCCATCCGGGCGGTTACCATCCGCGCCTTGCGGGAGGGGTTCCAGGTGATCGGTATCCGCCGCGGCTGGGGCGGCATGATCGATATCATCCGCGATCACGAAGCGGATAACAGCGCCAACTACCAGATCCTGACCGAGGAAGTGGTCAACCGGGCCGGACGGACGGGCGGCACTTTCCTGCACACTTCCCGCACCAACCCGACCAAAATCAAAAAGGATAGTGTGCCCGCACACCTTCAAGACAAATACAAGAAAGATGTGAACGATCTGACCCCCGAAGTTCTGAAGAACCTGGATTTCCTGGGAATCGATTACATGATCCCCATCGGTGGCGATGATACGCTCAGTTTTGCCGTGCGCCTGTTCCAGGAGGGTGTGAAAGTCATTGCCATCCCGAAGACAATGGATAACGATGTCCCCGGCACCGACTACTGCATCGGCTTCAGCACTTGCGTCACCCGCACGATCGAGCTGGCCAACAGCCTGCGGACGGTGGCCGGTTCCCATGAACGCATCATGGTGCTGGAAGTATTTGGCCGGTATGCCGGTTTCACGGCCATGCTTCCAACCATGGCCGGGGCGGCCAACCGCTGTGTGATCCCGGAATACAAGTTCAACATCGAACGCCTGACCGAACTGCTGGTTTATGACCGTGAGCGCAACCCGAGCAAGTATTCAGTGGTGATCGTTTCGGAAGGAGCCATGTTCGAAGGCGGGGAAATGGTCTTCCAGGATAAAACCACGGACGCATTCGGCCATGCCAAACTGGGCGGCATCGGCGACCTGGTATCCGCCAGGGTGCAGGAATTGACAGGGAAATTCAACAACGGCAAGCCGATCAATATCATCAACCAGAAGCTGGCTTACATGGTCCGCTGCGGCGATCCGGATGCAATCGATGCCATCGTCCCGATGGCCTACGGCAACCTGGCGCTGGACCTGATCCTCGACCGGCTGCACGGCCGCCTGGCTGTGCTGAAAAATGGGCGTTACGATAACATCCCCCTGGATGTGGTCACCAGCACGAAAAAGAACGTCAATGTCAAGCGCTTCTACAATACCGACCGCCTGCGCCCACAGTACGAAGATTTCGAGATGACCCCGCTCTTTATCATGACCAGCGAGGGTTAACTATTCGGGCATGGAAACCAGACAAACCTTGCAAACTGGCTTTCAAACCTGTTTTCTCACTGCACAGTAATTGACACCACCTTGACAACGGAGCCGCCTCATTTGGAGGCTCCGTCGTTTTTGGTTTCCTTGACTCTGTTTCGCGAATATGATAATATGTCGCCATACAACATGTCGTCGAGCGACATATGTGACAATCCCATGAAAATTGACCAAACATTTCCCCTGACTGAAACGACTTTTTTGATCCTGTTCAGCCTCTCATCGGGTCCCCGGCATGGTTATGCCATCATGAAGGAAGTGGAAGCCTTGAGCGAGGGCCGGGTGCTCCTCAGCACCGGTACGTTGTACGGTGGCATCAAGCGGTTGCTGGATGATGCCTGGATTGAGCGCGTGGATGATCCACTGCCCAATGATACTGATCGTCAGCGCAAGGCCTATGTTCTGACGGATAGAGGCCGGCGAATGATGAACGCAGAAATCGGGCGGATGAAAAAACTGGTGGCCCTGGCTCCCCAACAAGAAGGGGAAGGTGCAACTTGAAAGCAAAGGCAGGATTTTTCGATTGCTGGTATCACCGCCTGCTTACGCTGTACCCTTCTGAATTCTATACCGAGTTTGGTGATGAGATGCAGGAGGTTTTCACCCAAGCCATCTCTTCCTGCCAGAATCGCTGGCAGCAGACCTCATTATTCTGGAGGGAAATCCGCGAACTGCCATCAGCACTGCTAAGACAGTATTGGAATGATTGCTTCCATGGGTATCAAGGAGGTTCCATGATCACTCAAAATGAGTTTGAGCCGCCGTCCTCGAAAGGGGAGGCTCTGCTGGGTGCTTTGCCGTTCCTGGCATTTGGATTGGTGAGCATGTTGGGAAAGTACGATTTCCACATCCATGAAGCATACTTCTTCCTGGCTTTCTATCCACTTGCCCTGATCGGATTGCTCGTTGGCTGGATCAAGCAATTCCCACGCTGGGCGTATAGCTACCTGGGCTGGACACTGGTTTTCGCCTGGTGGTGGACTAATATACGCACCAATGGCCTGACCTTTTTCGGTCACACATTTGCTTACAACGAATCCTGGGACTGGTGGAGCTGGTTGGCACTGGCCTTGGTGGCCTTGATTGCCCTGGCGTGGACACGTTCCTTGCGCCCCATCAAAGAGTTCTTCCTGGGCATCTGGAACGATTGGACGCGTCTCTCCTTTGCCATGTTCGCCTTTCCGGCCTGGGTCACCCTGATTTATGACGAGAACCACCATCCTTACCTGTTGCTTTTCATGCTGGGATCGACACTGACCTTGGGCATTGGCGCATACCTGTACCTGCG
>JBFYSM010000071.1:0-3771 GCA_041301605.1 Chloroflexota bacterium
ATGTTGTTCTTCCTGCTGGCGCTTTACAATGCCTGCCAAATGTTTTCAACCGGATCCCGGAAATATATCCTTTTTACATCGCTCAGCACGGCATTGGGGGTTCTAGCGCATCCAGAGACTACTGTATATCTGGCAATGGGCTTGATCCTGACCTGGTTCTTCATGGGCAGGACGCGCACCGGGTTTGCTAAAATCTTCATTGCAGGATTCGTTTCCCTGTTGTTTGTGTTGCCCTTCGAACTTTTTGTCATCCAACGCCATGGGTTGGAACCGCTATTGTCCGCATCCAGGACGGGAGGCCATTCATGGTTTTTCGTATTCCACTGGTTGACAGGCAGTTTTTCAGAAGAGCCATTCATTTCGATCATCACGGTACTGAGCCTTATCGGCCTGGCGGTTCAGGTTGCAAGAAAAGATTACTATCTTCCTCTCTTCCTGTTGCTGCCAGCCATCGTGCAGCCCAGGAGCCAGGCAAATATCGCAGTCCTGCCCATTGCCATGCTGGCAGCCATCGGGTTGACCGAGATTGTACTCCCAGGGCTGATGCGATCAGCCAATCGCTCCAGAGGTGTAACAGGCCGATCCATCAACTGGTACGATGACCCATCCAGGCTTCCGAGAATCGTGATCGGGTTCCTGGTTTTTATTTCCTTTTTCTATGCTTTTTACTACTCGACGGTCATCTTGACAAAAACGATCCTCGGCGAGGAGGATCGCACTGCATTTGAATGGGTGAGTGAATTTACTCCCGTTTACAGCAGTTTCCTGGTTATCACAGGTTGCGGAGACTGGTTCCTCGATCCCGTCAATGAATGGTTTCCATCCATGACTGGCCGCACAAGCCTAACAACTGTCCAAGGAAAGGAATGGATATATCTTGGCAATTTTTCAGATTTGTATGCGATCACCCAAGCAGGCCAACGATGTATAGACTCAACTGACCAATGTCTCCTGGAGTTTGCTGGCGAGCTTGACGCAATCGATTTTGATTACATCTACATTTCGACAAGCAGTGATAAAACAACCAGGAGTATTTCATCCGGTCTTGCCCATTCTCTACTGAGTAACTCCCAATTCTCTCTTGTTTATGCTACTGAACAAGTGCAAATCTACTCTTTTGCGAATCCATAACCATCTGCGTCAGATATAATCCACATTACCCTTGATAGAACATGAATGTGATAAAGAATCCCATGCATACGATCATTGCTCTGGTACCCATGCGCCACCACTCCCAGCGCGTTCCCGGCAAGAATTACCGCTTGTTGGCCGGAAAGCCGTTGTACCACCACATCCTCTTGACCCTGCTGGCCGTTCCGGAAATCGATACCATCCTCGTGGATACTGATTCTGAACCGATCATGGATGGGTTGCGCCAGTATTTTCCATCGGTCCAGATCATCGATCGCCCGGAGCACCTTCGCGCTGATACCATCCCGATGAACGAGATCCTTGTTTATGATACGGCACAGGTTTCGGCCGATTTCTATTTACAAACCCACAGCACCAATCCATTGCTGAAGCCGGGAACCATTTCACGCGCCATCCAGCAGTTCCTGGGTAATTACACTGCCTATGACTCGTTGTTCTCTGTTACGCGCCTGCAGACCCGCCTGTATGATCAGGATGGAAAGGCAATCAACCATAATCCCATGGAGTTGCTCCAAACCCAGGACCTCCCACCGATCTACGAAGAAAACTCATGTCTCTATATTTTCACCCGCGAAAATTTGCTCCGCCGGGGCCATCGTATCGGAAACCGTCCCCTGTTGTTCGAGATCGACTCTGAGGAAGCCTGGGATATCGATGTGGAACTGGATTTCGCCATCTGCGATTTCCTGCTTACCCAGCAAATATGAAATTTACAAATACCACCATCAAGATCGTTTGGCTGGTTATTCTATTGTTCTTACTGGCAATTCTGGTTGTGTTGCTAAGTACGGTTGTGGATTTTCTCCCGGTAGATTTTGCCAATTTCCGCCAAGGCACAAACCTGATACTTTCCCACCAAAATCCGTATGGGGATTTGGAATTCTTTGGCTTGCCGTGGTTTGGGATCATTTTTGCACCATTTGCACTCCTGCCAGAGAGTCTATCCGCAATCATCTGGCTCTTATTGAATTTTTTTTGTGCTCTGGTGTTTATCCATTTGACATTGAGGTCGTTGGAAAACAAGAATCGATTCATGCAATCCCTGGCAGTCAAAAGCCTCATTATTTTATTGGCACCGGCCTCCTTCTTTGCCCTGGTGATCGGTCAAATATCCCCTTTGATTGCATTATCCGTGATCGTACTCATCCAAGCCATTGATCACGAAAAAAAAGCTGACTTGTGGCGCATACCATTGGCTTTTTCGATAATGTCAATGAAACCACATATCATAGCTCTTGGCTTGATACTGTCTTTTGCGGAGTTAGTGAGATCCCGCCGCTGGAAACCTGTTATCTATACCGTTACGCTTTTTTTGGTCCTGATCATTGTTTCTTTCATTCTTCTTCCAGATTGGCCCGTTTATTGGGTTGAGACAATCCTTCGAGGCGATTACCTGGGCGGAAAACCTGGATTGGTGGCGACAGGCTTCGTCACTTTCGCAGATATAGGAATAGATTGGAGAATATTCCTTATTTTCCTTTTGTATACGATCTATGGGTGGTATAAACAAGGCTGGAATGGTTTTACTGCATCGTTGATCCTGGTTGTCAATTTCCTGGTTATCCCTTACAGTCGCTTTTATGATTATGTATTGTTATTTCTCCCGCTGATTTACATATTCCAGAACTCAAGAAGCATATACCAAAAAATGATGTTCATACTGGTTATTCTCTCCTTTATCCTTTTACCATTCACCACAGTTCCCCTTCTTATGCCTGTGATCACATTACTGGGTGTCATCTGGGTCAAAACCTTCGATAAAACAGGCGAGTTCAAGAAAACCATGGATCACCCATCCTCACAACCGAGAACCATTCCTGGAGTATGACAGATTGGGCGATGGTTTCAGGTGAGCTATACACCGGGCGGGATGGGTACAGCGTGTATAATAACCGCTGCTATCCAGGATATGCCGAATTCATCCATTTGCAATTCGGCGCATAAACCCTGGAGTACGAAAAAGATTATTTGCAATCCTCTTTGCTGACACCAAACCTTCTTCGAGAGGAATTGAGATCCTCAATGCAAACCGAGACATCCTTTTTTTCCAGGCCACGCTGGTTCATGTATGGTTCCCTGGTGGTGGTGTATCTGTTGGCCATCACGTTCCGAATGATCAACCTTACCAACCCGCCTCTGGATTTCCACGCCTGGAGGCAGCTCCGGGCCGCGCTGATGACGCGCTCTTATTATTATCAACTAGACCCGGATATTTCCCAGGCCCAACGTGAGACCGCCCAGGCCTTGGGTTCTTTTGGCCTCCTGGAGCCTCCGGTGACGGAGGCGATTGTTGCGCTGACCTATTACCTTGTCGGCGGGGAACATCTCTGGATATCCCGCATTTGGACGACCCTGTTTTGGATCTCGGGTTCGATCGCCTTGTTCCTCCTGGTCAAGAAAATGACCGGGATGGATGGGGCCGTTGTGGCAGTCGGATACTTCCTTCTGTTACCATTCGCCAACACGGTCACACGCGCCTTCCTGCCGGAGCCGCTGATGATCATGTGGATCCTTTGGGCTTTATATGCCTACACCCAATGGCTGGACCGGCAAAGCTGGAAATGGAGCATTGCGACGGGCATCTTATGCGGCCTTGCGGTATTCACGAAAGTGTTTGCC
>JBFYSM010000100.1:0-3392 GCA_041301605.1 Chloroflexota bacterium
CCAAATCATCCAGCAAAACAATTGCTTGTTGGGCATTCCAACGGTGTTTGCGACGGTGCGTGAGGAGAATACCCTGTTTGTCATTGCGGATGTCCACTTCAGCAGCGCCTCGCAAGCCATAGTGGTCACAAATGTCTGGGATAGGCAATACCAAGTCGGTAACAATATACAGAGCGTGTTTGAGACTGTTGTCCTTGTCTCGCCAACGTACTGAGATCGTGCGAGTGGGACGGCTGAAAGTCAGTTGATGAGGCGACAAAGCTGCCCAGCGCTGGTCAGGAACGAGTTCCAGCCAATCCTGGACTTCTTTTCCCCAGGCCCCTGCCCGTTTTCCGGAGAACCCTTTGGCACAGATTTCATATCCCTGGTGCAGACCCCAGGCCAAGTTGTCATCTGTCCCAAAGCCCCCATCCAATCGCAATAGGGTTTGGCGACGGCGATTGGGTGTACTCCGTAGAGCTTGCTCCAATTTCCAAACTGCCTCGTGCAAGGTCTGTTGGCTCAAGGTATTGCCTGGATAGAGCAAAGAGCCAACGACTTCATCGTACTGTGTAGCACCAATACGACACAATTGCCGTCCGTAGCTCCCCTTTTTTCGCTGAAGTAGCCCTTGGTGCTGCCTTCAGCGTTTTTACTGATCGGTAAAGGTGTCAGATCAATATCTATCAGTAGGAGATCTTCCCAATGATGGTGGACGGCCTGGCCGATCCAAGCCGAGATGCTCTCAACCCCATCCTGCAATTGTTCGACTTGTTCTGCTTGAAGTTGGTCCAGGGTTCGTGCTACTGTGGATTGTTCGGCAAAGCAAGCTTGTTTCCAAGCCTGGGCCAACACCAAATCCGGGCGGATGGTGGGATTGATCTGGCTGACCGAACGGCAACCGGCCAAGATACTCACCCATAACCCCAACAAGGCGTCTACAGGATGGTCAGTATGCATGCCCGTAGGAAATGTCAACCAGTTGAAAATCGGTGACCACAAATCGTGCTCGCGGCACATGAACCCGAAGGCTACCAATGGAGCAAACCTGGTAATTCCGGTCAGTGGCGACAAGGTAAAGCGAGGCTTTGCGAACATGGAATACTCCTTGAACCGAAGATGGCGATAGCGTGGTGGAGATTCTAGCCGCAGAGCGGTAGGTTCAGTTGTTAATGAACAAGGTTTAGATTATGGGCAATTATGCGCAAAATCAAGGTATAAGACTCGCAGAGAGGTACGAACTTGCTCGCGATACTATTTCAAGTCATTGAATGTCGAGGAAACATAGATTCTAGCCATTGTTCACTCCATTGTCACCCACAGTCGCTTGCCAAAAAACTTGGGACGGCTGTTCAAATGCCGTCCCAACTATTTTACAACAATCTGCAATTTCGGGAACCTGCTCACCACCACCGCTTCGGACGGCACAGGAGGCTCTTGTCGTTGAGCTTCATCTCGGCGGGGGCGGGAATGCTTCTTATCTCGTTTTATGCCGCCACCGGCACAAAGATACTGGGCGTCATTTGAGCAGGTGTATCACTCGATTTGATGCGCGCCAGCACAACAGGCCTGCCTTCGCTTCCGTATTTATCCAGCAAGTCCAGGTTATACAGGCCGATTTCCGGGTCGTCTTCGGGCAGGATAACCAACTCAAACTGGTCGGGCAGGGATTTGAAAACTTTGGGATTTTCCAAAAGGTAGCGCATGATCGCGCCTGTCAGCGTGATGTTGCGCTTGACGATATCGTTTTTTACTTTCGATTGAGCCATCCCTCGTACCTCCTTCCTGCTCATGCCAGTTGTTTATCAGATCAAACAGACATACCAACTCTCTTCCGGATATACTTCACCACCTCGCTGGCCACATCGAACTTCGTAGCGCGTTCGATGCTTATAGGTTTCCAGCCACCCCTCATGTCATTCCTAATTTAGCCATTACGAATACTCGCACTATGCTGGCCGCTGCATGGGCGGATCGAGCATCTTCCTTTTCAGCAACATTACCTGGATACCGAACCCGCACGGAATATCTTTCCATCGTGACGAGATCGGCGCGCATCAATTCGAAACTACCGTCCACTTCCTCGCATAGCAGCATCAACTCGATGAGGTTATGGATTTTTGGGATATGCCGATCATTTTCCTGTAAAAAGGCTTTGAGATATTTTTCTGCGCATTGCTGGCAGTGAAAACAAACCGCGTCGTAGTTGGGGGATTTGCGTGCCCGCAATTCACGGCCAGCCGTGGCAAAATCTCCCTCTGCTTTGGATACCCACTCAGCAGTTGCAATCCTCATAGATAACTTTGCCTTCTTTCAGAACATCGCGCAAGAACCAATCCCCCATTTTTACACGTTCTGCCAGGCATCCAGGTGTATGAACGATCAGATCCAGCCCGAATCGGTATTCGATTTGCTGGCATATTTGAATGGCCTGTTGGACTTCTTTGAGAGGAGTGTTCATCACTACCAGTAAATCCACATCGCTTTCAGGGCGTGGATTCCCACGCGCGTATGAACCGAATAGGATTATTTTCTGCGGTTTGAATTTTTCCACAATTTGCTGCACAACCTGATCAATGGCTTCTTGTGGAATGCGTTTACGCTGCCGGATCGTAGGAACGTTTATTGCAACCATCTTGCGGTAATTATACAACCTCTTTCAAACCAAATGCAGCGAGTTACAAGCGTTCCGCACCCCTCTTTTTTGCTGCATCTACCCGGTGTTTTATATACCTAACCACATCTGTAGCCACATCATACTTCGTAGCGCGCTCGAAGCCTTCGAAATCCGGCTGGCGGTTGACCTCCAGCACCATTGGCTGCTCGCCCTTCATGCGGATGTCCACGGCGGTGAACTCGCGCCGCAGGGCGCGTGCCGCGGTTTCAGCCAGTTCCTTGAGGCCGGGGAACTCATCCAGCCCACAGCCGATGAACCTTCCGCCGAGCGAATAGTTCGTGCGGAAATCCCCCTTGCGCGGCTTTCGGCTGACCATCACCGGCAGGGCCTGGTAGCCAATCACCAGCAGGCGGTAATCTTCGTCGGCTGGCAGGTACTCCTGCAGCATCAGTTCCCCGCATGGGTAGTGCCACAGGCGGCGCTGGAGCTGCTCGGCGTTGTGCACCAGGTACACGTGGTTGCCGCGGGCGCCATGCACGCCCTTGAGCAGGCAGGGATAGGATAACTGTTCTGCCATGGCCTCCACCTGGCGCGGGTTGAAGAGCTGCCAGGTGCGCGGGCAGGGGATGCCATGTTCGGCCAGCACCAGGTGGTCGTGCATCTTGCTAACCGCGTAGCCTTCGTCGGTCAGGCACTGATCAATAACGACTTTTCCGGCATCCCGGAACAGGCGGGCGATGGTCAGGGCCTCTGAGATATACGGATAGAAGGTGCGCACCACCAGGCCATCGTAGGT
>JBFYSM010000103.1:0-8437 GCA_041301605.1 Chloroflexota bacterium
CTCCGTTTCTCGAACTCGATCCATTCCTTCGGATCAGGCTCATACAAGGTGATGATCCTCACCATTTCACTTTCTGTATAAGAAGCCTGGATGTGCAATGGACGGCCTGTTTTGGTGAAACCCAGCAGCAGGCAACTGGGTGCGTACTTATCTTGTGGATAATCTTCGATCACTCTGGCATTTTCTGCCACCTGACGTATCTCAGAGTTTGAAATGTTTCGTTCGACAGCCCTGCGAAGCGCATGGCGGGTGAAGTCGAAATTCCCTTGCGCCAGTTGCCGAGATATCTGCTCCAACGGCTTCATGGTTATTATTTTACAACAAAATCCATCGTTTCAGGATAGATATGAGAAATCCGGCGTGCACCAGCAGTTGGTGACTGGAAACCTCGGCTTTTGCCGGGGCATCCCGCAGGATCTGACCGAAGAGTTGAGAGAGTTTCATTTGAAATCTCCGAGCCAAATCGCCCACTCCACGGATTTTACCATTGGCTCATCTGCTGTTATCAGGGGGACATTGAGTTGTTGGGCTAGAACTGCATAACAGGCATCGTAAGCGGTCAAGTTTTTCTGGGAAGCCAGCATTAGTGCACCTTCCATCAAGTCTGCTGTGGAGACTGGCCTCAATGCCAATGCAATCAAATCCACCAAATCAGCCTGTGAGTCCGTGAGTGAGCGCCCAAAGCGGCGCATATATTTGAGCAGGATATTTGTACATTCGATGTAGAACAAGTCGGGAACGTAGAATTCAGCAGGCAGTTCATCGGTAAACTTGGTGAAAAGAGCGTGAGCCTGATCGGAGAGCGGTTCATCTACAAAGAGTTTGATCCCAACACTGGCATCCACAACGAAGCGCAAGCTTTCCTCACTCATCGTTTGCGGTCCTCTCGAAGCAAATCAAGGCTGGAGGGGGTTCCCGCGGGAGGCGTAAACCGGCGGCGACGGATGGAGTTCAATACTTTGACTTGTTTTTGCCGGCGTTCTTCCGCTTCTATCGCCTCTGATAACATCATGATCACCTGTGCGCTCAAGGAACGATTGCGGTTTTGTGCCAATTGTTGCAGGCGCTGGTAGAGAGTTTCAGGAACACTGCGAACATGTAAGGTGTTCATTTTTTTCCTTTCTGGAACAGAGTATAGCATGACCGGTTGCATAATGCAACATAATCTTATTGTAAACAAGTTCAGGTTTCTATACCTCTAACCATTCAACACACTGCGAATCACCATCGTAAAGAATGGTTTTCATACGTCCCTGAAAAGCATTAAGGGCACAACGAGGTATCGTAACCAAAAGCTAATACGATCTGCCGAAATAAACCTTCTTCTCGGCCTTCTTCCCGCACACGATACAATTCCCGCGACCTTCTTCCTGTTCGATGGGGATGCAGCGGGTGGATGCTTTGGTATCTTCTTTGACTTTTGCTTCGCATTCCTTGCTGCCGCACCACCAGGAGTAAGCCCAGCCGTTTTGGAGAGCCTGGGTCAGCTCGGCATAATCTTTCGGATCATGGATGTTGCTATCCCGGAAGGCGGTAGCCTTTTCCAGCAGCGCGGCCTGTATTTCGGACAGCAGCCGTTCAACAGTTCCGGCAAGGCCCGCTTGCGGAACAAAGGATTTCCCTTCCCGGCCGGGTTTATCCCGCCGTGCCAGGGCGACCGAGTTCTTCTCCACATCCTTCGGACCGATCTCGATCCGCAGGGGGACGCCGCGCATCTCCCAATCGTTGTACTTGAATCCCGGTGTGACTTCCTCACGCTCATCCATCTTGAGCCGGATGCCGGCTGCCCTGAGCTCAGCAAATGATTTGTTTGCAACGGCCATAACGGCGGCTTTCTCGGCATCGTTCTTATAGATGGGCACGATCACGGCCTGGATGGGAGCCAGCCTCGGAGGCAGGATCAGTCCCTGGTCATCACCGTGGATCATGATGATGGCGCCGATGAAGCGGGTGCTGAGACCCCAGGAGGTCGTCCAGCAGAATTGCAGGGTGTTGCTGGTATCCAGGTATTGGATTTCAAAAGCCTTGGCGAAGTTCTGCCCCAGGAAATGGGAAGTGCCCGATTGCAGGGCGCGCGTGTCGCCCATCATGGCTTCGATGGTGGTGGACATGACCGCCCCGGCAAACTTCTCGGTCTCGGATTTGATGCCTTTTATGACTGGCACCGCCGCCTCATTGACCGCAAAATCGGCATACACATCCAGCATGCGCAGGGTTTCCTGACGAGCTTCCTGTTCGGTGGCGTGGGCGGTATGGCCCTCTTGCCAGTAGAACTCCAGCGTACGCAGGAATAGCTTGGTGCGCAGTTCCCAACGGACAACGTTGCCCCACTGGTTGATCAGCACCGGCAAGTCGCGCCAGGATTGAATCCACTTCGAGTACATGTAGCCAATGATGGTCTCGGAGGTAGGCCGGACGATGAGCGGCTCCTCCAGCGTCTCACCGCCACCGATGGTGACCACCGCCAGTTCAGGCGAGAATCCTTCCACGTGTTCCTTCTCCTTTTCGAGGAAGGATTTGGGAATGAGAAGCGGGAAGGCGGCATTGACGTGGCCGGTATCCTTGAATCGCCTGTCGAGCGCGGCCTGGATGTTCTCCCACAACGCCCATCCGTATGGACGCACGACCATGCAGCCGCGCACCGGCGCATAATCGGCCAGTTCAGCCTTGAGCACGAGTTGGTTGTACCACTCGGAGAAATCGACATTGCGGGGGGTGAGTTTTTCATCTGCCATAAGAACCTCATGATTTGGATTTCAACACAAAGGGCACGAAGATGTCTTACCACGAAGGAACACGAAGTTTAGAGTTTCCTTTGTGTCACTTTGTATCCTTGGTGGTGAGAAAAGCCATTGCGGATTGTACGTTTGGAGCGAAGTGAAGCAGTTCGCGCTGGTTGACAGGCATGTACAGGTTGAACTCCTCGAAAAAGCGGTCGAACACCGATATCCAGCCATCTCCAACCAAAACCAGCGGTTTGGCAGGGATTGCGTGGATGATCATCAGGTTCCAGGTCAGGGCGATCTCGGTCAATGTGCCGGGACCGCCGGGCAGGGCGATGGCAGCGTCGCACTCCGTGACGAGAACCTGCAACCGCTCCAGCAGCGTTTCCCGCCGCCATTCCTCTTTCACCCATCCGTTGACCTTGACCGGTCGCCAGCGCTCGATCTCATCACAGGTTACGCCAATGACGTGCCCACCAGCTTCGCTGGCGCCTTTGGATACGGCTTCCATCGTTCCGATGTAGCCGCCGGTCAGGACGGTATGCCCGGCCTGGGCAAGCAGTTTGCCGAGTTCGCAGGCTTCTGCGTAAGCAGAAGAGCCGGGTTGGGGGTTTGCGCCACCGAAAATGGTGATGTTCAAGTTTGTTCCTTTTCAACACGAAGGCCACAAAGAGACACGAAGGTTCACCACGGAAACCAAAAGATCTTTGTGCGCTATCCTTCGTGTACTTGGTGTCCTTTGTGTAAAGAATCCCATGATCGATCCGCGTTCATTTCGAGCTTCTTCAAAATTGCCCGTTCCAGGTCGATCCCGGAGATAGATGCCAGCTGCAACAAGTATAGCGCCACATCCGCAAGCTCGGAAGCCAATTGATCTTTTGCCGGGGTTTCATCCTGCCACTGGAAGTGCTCGAGCACCTCGTTGGCCTCCAGGCTGAGCGAGATGGCCAGGTTGCGCGGCGTCTGGGGACGCGGGCTGTCCGGCTCGTACCATCCCTTCGAGCGAACAAAGGCGTGCATGCGTTCGGTCAGTTCCCGGATATCCATATCAAACAGCCAGGTAACCGCCATCCACGGCCAGGGCAGTGCCGGTGACCAGGGAAGCCTTATCCGAGCACAGCCACAGGACTGCCTCGGCCACTTCATCGGGTTTCCCTAGGCGATTGATGGGCACATGGGTCAGCCACTGCTTCTCGATGCCGGGGTTGGACTGCATGGCTTCCTCGGTCGGCGGGGTCAAGATCCAGCCGGGACAGACGGCGTTGATGCGGATGCCCTGCCTGGCATATTGCATCCCTGCTGACTTGGTCAGCCCGAGCACGCCATGCTTGGCGGCGGAATAGACCGGGTCCCAGGGGAAAGCGCGCTGCCCATCCACCGAGGAGTTGTTGACGATCGCGCCGCCGCCTGTTTTGAGCATGGCCGCGATCTCATGCTTCATGCACAGGAAAACGCTTTTCAGGAAACCATCGATGGTTTTATCCCAATCTGCCTCGGCGATCTCATGCGTCCAGCCGCCATGGCCGCCGCTGCCGGCATTGTTGAAGGCATAATCCAGGCGGCCATAGGTATCCAGGGTGGAATTGACCATCACCTCGACATCCTCCGCCTTCGAGACATCCGTCTTGATCCAGAGCGCTTCATGGTCGGATTCGTGGATCAGGCGGACGACTTCCTCGCCAGTGGCCTGCGTGCGGCTGGCAATGACCACTTTCGCACCCTGGGCGGCAAACGCCAGGGCGGTGGCACGCCCGATGCCGGTCGAGCCACCGGTTACAATGACAACTTTTCCTACTATTTCCTTACTCATTCCTTCATCCTCTCCGCCATCACCAAACAAAAACGGCTCTCCAGGTCTGGGAGCCGTCTCTTGGCATGACGAACTGAACCTATCCAGACCAGGATGGCTTACGAGTGCTAGGGGCTGGGGACGGGTTCGTGAACATGCGCTGATTATACTTGAAAAAATCCAAATCACGGAGCCTTTTTCAAACGATCCAGCGTTTCGAGCAACCTTTCCCGCCAATCATCATCCTTCCCGAATGTGCACCAGTAGGCATGCTTGCCGCCGCGCACATCCGGGCCCAGGTCCGACAGCCGTTTCTTCTTTTCTTCTTCTTCCGCCGCAGGCGGATAGCGCAGGACGATCTGCCCGTTCTCGGCGCTGATGGATGCCAGCCCGGCCCTGACAGCCCGCATCTTGATCCGCATCTGGTAGAACAGGTCCTGGAGCATATCCGGCGGATCACCAAAGCGGTCGCGGAACTCCTCCGCCAGGGCATCCAGGCTGGATTCATCCGTCAGGTCGGCCAGGCGGCGGTAGAGGCGCAGGCGCAATTCCTGGTCGGAAATGTACTCAGCAGGAATGCCGGCTGCCAGGGGCAGGTCAACATTGACCGGCACGCCGACCTCCTGCAACAGGGCCGCAGCCTGGGCCGGTTCCGGTAGCCCGCGCGACTGGCGCAGGGTTCGCACCGCTGCGGCCAGGAGGCGCGTGTACAGGTGGAAGCCAACCGCCTGGATGAAACCGGATTGCCGCGTCCCCAGCAAATCCCCTGCCCCGCGCATCTCCAGGTCACGCATGGCGATGGAATAGCCGGCCCCCAACTGCGTATGCTCGGCAATGATCTCCAGCCGCTCCTGGCCCTCGATGGTTGGTGTCAGTTTCCGATGGCGGAAGAAATAGGCATACGCCCGCATCGCGCCGCGCCCCACACGGCCGCGCAACTGGTAGAGTTGGGCCAGGCCGAAGGTATCCGCTCGGTCGACGATCAGCGTGTTGGCGTTGGGAATATCCAGCCCGGACTCAATGATGGAAGTCGCCAGGAGAACATCGATCTCGCCAGCCGTGAAACGGTGCATCACCGAGGCAAGTTCCGTCTCGGCCATCTGGCCGTGACCGATGGCCACGCGCGCCTCAGGAATCAATTTCCCCAGGTGCATCTTCATGGCATCGATGGTCTGGACGCGGTTGTGGACAAAGAAAACCTGTCCGCCGCGTTCCAGTTCGCGCAGGATGGCCTGCCGCACCAGTTTCTGGGAATACGGCCCAACATGCGTCACGATCGGTAGGCGCTCTTCGGGAGGCGTGTTCAGTGTGGAGATATCGCGCACGCCGGTCAGTGCCATGTAGAGGGTGCGCGGGATGGGCGTAGCCGTCAGGGTCAGCACATCCACCTCGGTGCGCAGTTTCTTCAAGTGCTCCTTGTGGGTAACGCCGAAACGCTGCTCCTCGTCGATGATAACCAACCCCAGATCCTTGAACTGCACATCCGATTGGATCAGCCGGTGCGTGCCAATGACGATATCCATCGATCCCTGCGCGAGCTGGTATAAGATCTGGCCCTGTTCGCGGGGGGTACGGAAGCGGGAGAGCATCTCCACGTTGACCGGGAAAGCTGCCAGCCGCTGCCGGAAGGTTTCGTAATGCTGTTGGGCCAGAACGGTGGTAGGAACCAGCAAAGCTACCTGTTTGCCGCTCATGACCGCCTTGAAGGCTGCCCGCAGGGCAACCTCGGTCTTGCCGTAACCCACATCCCCACACAACAGGCGGTCCATCGGGCGCGGCACTTCCATATCGCGCTTGACTTCCTGGATTACCCGTACCTGATCGTCCGTTTCGATGTACGGGAAGCTGGCTTCCAATTCCGCCTGCCATGCAGAATCAGTGGAGAATTCATACCCTTCGGCCACCTGGCGGCGGGCATACAGTTCCAGCAGTTCAGCCGCTACTTCCTCCACTGCCCTCCGCACCCGCTGCTTGGTCTCCGGCCATTCCTGGCTGCCGAGATGATCGGAGGATGGAGCCCCTCCATCCGTGCCAATGTAGCGCGTCAGCCGGTCAGCCTGGTGGACAGGAACGAACAACTGGTCGCCGTTTTTGTATTCGACGCACAGGAACTCACGCGGCAAGCTATCCAACGTACGCTGTACCAGACCATTGTACTTCCCCACCCCGTAATCCACATGCACGACCCAGTCGCCGGGACGCAAGTCAGCATAGGCCGCTTCGGGCATTTCTGCTGCCGGGCGCGGTCGCTGGCGGGGTTGCGGACGTTCCCAGCCGAAGATCTCGGAATCCGTGATGAGGCACAGATCACCAAGCTGCCAGCCGGCCGACAGGCTGCCATCGATGAATTCGACGGAAGACGGATGACCATCGACCAGCGTCGGCTCACCCGGAACAACTGTATGTTCCCGCCAGAGTTCTTCCAGTCGCGAGGATTGGCGCGAAACAACAAAAATGGAATGTTCTTCCGCAACATGCCCGCTGAGGTACTCAATAAAAGGCTTCAGCCGTCCGCCAAACCGTTCGATCGAGCCAAATTGCAATGCAAGACTACCCGCTGTTCCCTGTTCATCTGCGGTTGAGTGACCAAGTTCCAGGCAGCGATGGCTTTGCAGGTTATCCGCCAACTCGGACCAGGAGAGATAGGGCAGCGGGAAATCCTCGGACAGGGTTCCTTCAGAGATGCTATCCTGCCGGAACTTGACAGCCTGCTCTTCGAAGTCTGCAATCAGGCTTTCCAGCATTCCCATGTCATCCACGAGCACGAGCGAAGCCTGCGGCAGATAATCCAATATGGTGGATGCAAAGGGATACAGGAGTGGGATATGGAATTCCGATATCTCGACCGGCTCCTGCTCATCGGGTCTGTTGGGAATGACAAACTCGCGCGCCGGGGTAACCAGAACCGATTCGACCTGACTTAGGGTTCGCTGGGAAGCCGGATCGAAGCGGCGGATGGAATCGATCTCATCGCCAAAGAAATCCAGGCGCACAGGATGAGGCTCTGCCGGCGGCCAGATATCCAATATCCCACCGCGGTGGGAGAACTGCCCCGGCTCCAGAACGGTGTTGACCAGCTGGTAGCCGAGTTTCACCCAATTGGTCAAGAGCGCTCCAGGAGAAACCTGCATACCGCTCCGCAGCAAAGCAGTGGCTTTGAGGAAGTCGCGGCGGGGCAGGGTGCGGGTCATCAATGCACGCGCGGTCGTGACCAGGATGGGTGGGATCTCAGGCTGCCGGGCATAAGGCAGGTGATAGCTTGCCAGCGTGGTCAGCGCCTGCAGGCGGTCGCGCCGGGTGGCCGATCCCCAGGTGGCGTTCTCATAGAATAGCGGGTTTGGTTCCGGGAACAGGATACGGGAGGCATCCTTCACCCAGAAGCCGAGTTCATCGGATAAGGCCAGGGCGTGATCAGCACGGTCGGTGACAAACAAGATCGGAACCCGGATATCAGCATGCAACAAGGAAAGAAGCGGCAGCCGGGCTGATCGTGGCAATCCCAGGCCAGGCAGGGATTTCCCGGCTTGGATATCCTGCAACAACTGTTGGTAGGCAGGCAGGGTTGTGATTGCATGCAGGATGGCGTGCATCTTATTCGCTGTCTTTCTCGCGGGCATTGAAGCGGGTCATCGCTGGTTCGAGGCCATCATCCAACCAGGCAAAAATCGCGTCGGCTGCACGGTCGAGGGTCTGCGAAAGGAAGACGGTATCTCCATCCGGGAATTCCTGCAATACATATGCAGCCGGGTCCATTTGTCCGGGCGGGCGGCCAATGCCCAAACGCACACGCGGGAATCCCTGAGTGCCAAGACGCTCAATAATGGATTCCATGCCGCGCTGCCCTCCCGCACCTCCATCCGGCCGGATGCGGATGGCACCAAAAGGAAGGTCAAGGTGGTCGTGAGCCACCATCAGGTTGGCCTGC
>JBFYSM010000111.1:0-5954 GCA_041301605.1 Chloroflexota bacterium
TTGTTGTGAAACTGCTCTTCCCAGAGCAGTTTTATCATTTGATTGCAGCCGTTTTTGTAGTGGTGGGCCATAACTGGCCGATCTATTACCGTTTCCGTGGCGGGGGCGGGATGTCACCCACCTACGGCGGCTTCTTCGTGGTGGATTTCATCGGCACCATGGTTTCATCGGTAGCGGGAATGATATTCGGCTTTTTCATCATCCGGGACATCCTGATCGCGTATACATCCGGCTTGTGGTTCTTCCTGGTATGGCTGATCATTTTCAAGGGTGACTGGCCTCATATCGTGTATGGCGTGGTGATGAATGTGATCTTCACCATCGCACTCATCCCGGATGTCAAGGATTACATCAATAAGAAACGTGCAGGTGAACTGGATATGGGTGCCAGCATGGAGACTTTTCCCATGGGGCGCGGCATGTTGAAGATCATGAAATTTTTCAAGGTAGAGCCAAGGAAGAAAGGGGGTTGAAATATGGCAGGCAAGAGTTTGGTTCATTCTCTGAAAGCATTGCGTTTACCAGCCTCGGTAGGCAACAAAGCGCTCAATCTGCGCCAACTGATGAGGTTGGGAATCTGCATCCCGGTTACCTATGTGTGTGATTGGGATGCCCACCGTCGCTACCTGGCTGACGACACCAGCCTGATCCCTGAATTACAAGCAGAACTTGCCCATATCGTTTCCCCAGATGGTAAGTATGCCGTCCGTTCCTCGGCCAATATCGAGGATGGCCTGGAGCGTTCCTTTGCCGGGCAATTCAAATCGGTATTGAATGTTCAGGGTGTCGATAACATCCTGCAAGCCATCTGGTCCATATGGTCATTGGCACAGGCTCCGGGGGTGCATACCTACCTGGAACGGCACAGCATCCCGGATAGCCAGCTCCGCATGGCCGTCATCGTCCAGGAAATGGTAAAACCGGTGTTTTCCGGTGTGGCCTTGAGCAAGAATCCGGTTACCGGCGGTGATGAGGTGGTAGTGGAGGCTGTCAAGGGGGAAGGCTCGCGCCTGGTCCAGAGTGGAATCACACCGGATCGCTGGGTCAATAAATGGGGCTACTGGCTGGAGAAGGCCGAACACTCGGAAATCCCCATCCATTTGATCGAGCAGGTTGTCAAAGAAACGAAAGAGATTGCCAACCGTTTACACCATCCCGTGGATATGGAATGGGTCTATGATGGCCAGGAACTTCACTGGGTGCAAATGCGCCAGATTACTGCGCTGAACAGCCGGAACATCTATTCGAACCACATCCCGCGCGAGATGTTGGCAGGAATGATCAAGCCACTTATTTTTACTGTAAATATTCCGCTCATCAATAGCGTTTGGATCCGCCTGATCAGTGAAATAACGGGTGATCTGGGTATACAGCCGGAAGACCTGGCTAAATCGTTCTATTACCGGGTCTATTTCAATATGGGTGTGTTCGGGAATATTTTTCAGGGTTTGGGTCTTCCGGCTGAATCCGTGGAAATGCTAATGGGCATCCTGCCGCGGGGTACGGGGAAACCCAGCTTCAAGCCGAGTGGAAAGACATTCTCGCGTCTGCCTTGGGTATTTGCCTTTCTCGTGGATAAATGGCGGTTTGGAAAGAAGATGGAACGTGGTTTGAAAGGCCTTACGCCGCGGGTCCAGGCCACACCGTACCAGAACCTTGATGGCTGGAGTTTCAGCGAGCTTATTGCGGCGCTGGAACGCCATTATCAGTTGATGCAAGAGGTGGCCTACTATAATGTTGTAGGCCCGCTATTAATGATGTTGTATAACCGCTTTCTTGGGAACCAATTATCCAAGATCGAGGTGGATAGCAACAATTTCGATTTGACCGAAAACATGGCGGAACTTTCCAGTTATGACCCGGCTACGTACATGCGCGAACTCAACAAGGAGTTCCGCTCCTTTTCACCTGAAATTCAGAATCGCATCCGAACCATAGGATTCGATGAGTTCCGGAAAATGGATGGGGTGGGGGATTTTCCTGAGAAAGTAACAGAATTCATCGAACGTTTTGGCCACTTGAGTGATAACGGTAACGATTTCTCTGCCACGCCCTGGAGGGAGAATCCTGAGCTGGTTATGAAAATGCTGGTCGATTTCGAGCCGTCGAAAGATGCCAAGGGACAGAAAGTCCGTTTGATTGATTTGAAATCGCGCAGATCAGTGGGTGCGAGGTTTCGACTCTTCTATAACCGGGCGCGTGAGTTCCGGTTGCTGCGCGAGCAGGTCAGCAGGTTATATACGTATGGTTATGGGCTGTTCCGCTACTATTACCTGGCTTTAGGAGGGCACTTTGTACGCATGGGTTTGCTGGATTCCGCGGCAGATATCTTCTACTTGACCAACCAGCAGGTACATGGTATTGCTTCTGGTGCACAGGCTCAGGAAGATTACCGTGCAATCGTTACGCAGCATAAATCAGACATGGAGCGCTTCCAAAACATCCAACTACCTACCGTCATCTACGGGGATGAATTGCCGCCTGTACGGGATTCATCTGTGGATGTGTTGGTCGGGGTGCCGACTTCCATCGGTTGTTACACGGGAAAGGTAAGGGTCGTAAAAAGCATCCAGGATTTCTCCAAGGTCAAAAACGGCGATGTGCTGGTCATCCCGTTTTCGGAAGTGTCCTGGTCGCCGTTGTTCGCACGAGCGGGAGCGGTTGTGGCCGAATCCGGAGGATTGCTCTCGCACAGTTCCATCGTCGCCCGCGAATACGATATCCCGGCAGTGGTCTCCGTTGAGGGGGCGACCCGCCTGCCTGATGAAACGCTGGTCACTGTGGATGGCCACAAGGGTGAAGTTCTCATCCATAAATCATAGAGGAAAGTGGAAGATTCGGTTCCCGCGAGGTGAAATCCATGCCCATTCTTGAGGCTACCCAGGTTCAAAAGCATTATCAATTAGGCCAACATACCATTCTGGCATTGGCGGGGGTCGACTTTACGGTTGAAAAAGGGGAATTCGTTGCGATCATGGGTCCATCCGGGAGCGGAAAATCAACCCTCCTGCATTTGCTGGGTGGATTGGATACGCCGACAGAAGGGGAGATCACGCTTGCCGGGAAACAGCTTTCGAAACTCAATGAGTACCAGACGACGCTCGCCCGCCGGCATAACGTTGGTTTCGTATTCCAATTCTTTAACCTCATTCCAACCTTGACCGCTGAGGAGAACATTCAGCTACCGCTCATCATTGATGGGAAAGATCCCCGAAGATTTGGCGAGCGCCTGGAACAGATCCTGGAGCTGGTTGGGCTAACAGATCGCCGTCACCACAAACCCGACCAATTATCGGGTGGGCAGCAGCAACGCGTTGCATTGGCAAGAGCTCTGATCACAGAACCCGCAATTGTCTTGGCGGATGAACCAACCGGGAACCTGGATACCAAATCCGGGACGGCGATCATGGAACTGCTCGAGCGATCATGTCGTGAACTGAACCAAACGGTCATCGTGGTTTCGCATGATCCAAGGGCAGCCGCTTTTTCCAACCGGGTCATCTTCCTGCGGGATGGATTGATTGTGCGTGAGTATAAACCTGCTGCTCGATTGCCATTTGCCAAGCGATTGAGTGCCATTATGTCCACCATGCAGGAATTGGAACAATAACGCCATGTCCCTGTTGCGCCAGATCCGCCTGTTGACCTTACGCTCGATGCGAGCGCGCTCCACACGTTTTGTGTTGAGCACCTTCGGTATCGTTCTGGGAGTGGCGGTGATGTTGGCGATCACGGTCACGAACCAGGCTGCCCTTGACTCGATTGTTGAGCTCTTTGCGAGCACTGCCGGAAGAACAAACCTTGTCATTGCCAGCGCGAACCTGGATGGGACCGGCTTTCCCGAACGGGTTTTGCGTTCCGTTTCCAACCATCCTGAGATTGCTGTAGCTGCCCCGGTTCTTCAAGCCTATACGGTATCGGCGACTGACGTACCCCCCGACCAGCTTGGTCTGGGCTTGTTAGGAACCACTGCCGGCGGTTTGCTCCTGCATGGGATTGATCCCGAGATCGATATACGACTGCGTGACTATATACTGGTTGAGGGGGTTTTCCTTCGTCGCGACCTGGATGCCCGCGAGATCGTCCTGGTGGCCGACTTTGCCGAAGATCAGGAAGTGGTTGTTGGTGATTGGTTTGGCATCCTGACTCCCAATGGAGTGGAAAGCCTGAAGATTGTTGGCCTGATGGCACGCGAGGGGCCGGGGCAAACCAACAATGGGTACTTCGGCGTGATTCCATTGGGAACAGCGCAAGAATTATTCAATCGAAGTGGGAAATTGGATCAAATCGATCTCCTGGTAGTGGATCCCAATCCGACCACGGACGAACTGGAGAACCTGCGCAGCGGCCTTCAGTCCCGCCTGGGAAAAGAAATATCTATCACGTTCCCGGCTGGCCAGGGAGAACGCATGACCCAGATGCTGCAGAACTACCAGATCGGCCTGAACTTCATGAGCGGCATTGCCCTGTTCGTCGGGGCTTTCCTTATCTACAATGCCTTTGCCATGACGGTTGTGGAGCGCACACGGGAGTTTGGCATGCTGCGCACCATCGGGATGGGGCGCGGTCAGGTGACCGGGCTTGTTCTGCTGGAAGCAGGTTTCCTTGGAGTGATTGGATCCCTCCTGGGTGTTGGCCTGGGAATCTTCCTGGCACAGGGGTTGGCGGAATTGATGGGCATCATTTTAAATCAGGATTTGGGCAGAATCGATGTGCCGCCAACCGATATGGTGACCAGCGCCCTGGTGGGCTTGGTGGTGACTTTTCTGGCTGCGGGTATACCTGCCATCCAGGCGGGCCGGGTTTCCCCAATGGAAGCCCTTAGAATCCGGGCCAAGGCGAACGAAGGCTGGTTGAGTCGGCGAGGTTGGATTGGGGGATTGTTATTGCTCCTGGGTTCCACTGCATTGTTGATCGTCAACCCTTTCCCGTACGATGTGCAATTCCGCCTCGGATCCATGACGGTCTTCGGGTTGTTCAGCGGTGTGACATTGCTGATTCCAGTCACGGTCACAACCTGGGAACGGTTGACCCGTCCAGTGGTAAGGTGGCTGTATGGCAGCGTTGGCAGCCTGGGCAGCCGTAATGTTCAGCGTTCACGACAGCGCACAACATTGACGGTGGCCGCCTTGATGGTGGGGGTGGCGATGGTGATCATGACGAGCGGGATGACCGATTCCTTTGCTTCCGATCTTAAAATCTGGATACAATCCTACCTGGGCGGTGATCTGTACGTCAGTTCATCCATCCCCCTGCGGAATGACCTGGCTGACCGGATCGAATCCGTTAGTGGGGTTGCCGCTGTCGCCCCGATCCGGTATTTCGATGTCGAACTGGTGCTGCCGGGTGGCGAGAAGGAACAGATCGATTTCATGGCGTTCGAACCGGTTAGCTATATCCAGGTGACAAGTTTCGTTTTCAGCGATGAGGACACCAATCCGGAAGAGGTGGTGCAGCAACTGGAACAAGGAAATACGGTACTGATTTCGAGTGTGATTTCTGAGCGGTATGGCCTGCAACTTGGCGATAGCGTACACTTGCAGACCCGCAGTGGTGTACATGCCTTTCGTGTTGTGGCTGTGGTGGTCGATTTCTACAACCAGGGGTTGGTTGTCCAGGGAAGCTGGAATGATATGCGCCGGTATTTTCGAATCAACGATGCCACCACATTCCTCGTGAAGGTGAACGCGGGTGCCTCCATCAGTGATGTACAAGATCGGATCGATCAACAATATGGGAAGCGTTACCAGTTGATCCTGGAATCGAACCAATCCATTCGGGAGCGGGTATTTACATTGATGGAACAGGCCTTCAGTATGTTCGATGTGATGTCCCTGATCGCCATCGTGGTGGGTTCCCTGGGGATTGTCAATACACTCACGATGAGCGTCATGGAGCGGATGCAGGAAATTGGCATGCTGCGGGCGATCGGCATGACCCGTGCCCAACTGATC
>JBFYSM010000117.1:0-4014 GCA_041301605.1 Chloroflexota bacterium
GCGCAGTTGGGGCGTGGATATCCTGACCATCGGCCAGTACCTGCAGCCCAGCAAGAAGCACCTGCCGATCGCCCGCTATTACACCCTGGAAGAATTCAAGGATCTGAAGGATTACGGCCGCCAATTGGGCTTCAAGTGGGTGGAAAGCGCCCCCCTGGTGCGTTCATCGTACCACGCCGCCGAGCAGGTGCGTGCGCTGTCGATTGTTCATAGGAAATTGTATAGTGAGGAGATTACAAAATGATTGGCTTCTATATTAAACTCTACCTGGCAACCCTGGTTGCCTTTTTCGCCATCGACATCCTTTGGCTGGGTCTGGTGGCGCGCAGGTTCTACAGTAAATATCTCGGTTACCTGATGACACCCAAAACCAAGTGGGCAGCAGCCATCATTTTCTACCTGTTGTTCATCGCCGGATTGCTGGTTTTCGTCATCCTGCCAGGCTTGCAGGCTGATTCGCTTTCAAAGACCCTCCTGCTGGCAGCGTTTTTCGGCCTAGTGACTTATGCCACCTATGACCTAACCAACCTGGCCACGGTCAAGGATTGGCCGATCCTGGTCACGGTTGTGGATTTGCTGTGGGGAACCACCCTGAGTGTCCTGGTCAGCCTTGTCGGTTTCCTGGCTGGCCGGTGGCTGGTATAGCAAACTGGAGTCGGTTTTGCCTGAAATCCGAACAGGGCATCCCAACTGGGATGCCCTATCGTCATGTCAGCGTCGGCCGCGGATGGTAACGTTTCAAACCCCTCCAGCCGACCAATTGCCGGGTCTGCTCATCGTAGAGGCGCAGGGCCAGGCATTTCAAGCTGGAGAGCAGGGTCAGCGTGGCAGGGTGTCGCAGTTCAGGGTTATCCTTGTAGCACTCTTCCAATCGGTAATTGGGGATCCTGGCACTCATGTGGTGGATGTGATGGAAGCCGATATTGCCAGTGAACCATTGCAAGATGCGCGGCAGCTTGTAGTACGAGCAGCCCTTCAGCCCGGCCTCGAAGAAATTCCATTTCTCATGGTGCTCCCAGTAAACCTCCTCGAACTGGTGCTGCATGTAGAACAACCAGATACCGGCTGCAGTGCCGAGCCAGAAGACGGGAATCTGCACCAGCAGATACGCCTTCCAACCGACCAACCAGATCAACAGCCCGATCAGCACAACCAGTGCCAGGTTCGTCCACCAGACACTGGCCCGCTCGCGCCTGCCCGTGCCGGGCAGGTAGAAACGCTGCACGATGGCGAAAACGATCGGCGCACCGATCACGAACATGTTGAAGGGATTACGCATCAGGCGGTAACCGGCCTTCTTCCACCACGGTGCAGCCAGATACTCTTTTACCGTCATCGTATACACATCGCCAACCCCGCGCCGGTCCAGGTCGCCAGCCGTGGCGTGATGGATGGCATGGTCATGCCACCAGCGCGCCCACGGGGTGAAGGTCAGGATGCCGGCGATGATGCCAACAACCTCGTTGGCTTTCTTGGCTGTGAAGAACGATCCGTGCCCGCAGTCATGGAAGATGATGAAGGTTCGCACCATGAACCCGGCAGTGGGAATGGCCAATGCCAGGGTCAACCAGTAGGAGACTTTCAGGCTGAGGAACATCAATACCCACAGTGCCAAGTACGGAACGATTGTGTTCGCCACCTGCCACAGGCTGCGCCGCATATCGGGAGACTGGTAGGGGGCGAGCATATTACGCAGGGAGGGTTTTAGGTCCTGGGTCGCGGGAGTGTCCATACGATCTCCTTTCAACTTAATTGTACAACAAAAAAATATAGGTTCTCTCAAGTTTGTTTATTCCACCCGGCATCGGATCCCCTGCCTGGGCTGGTTCGCCATTGTGTCGGCAGGCTGCCTGCTGTATACTTGACGCAGAACGAACGGAGGTTCGAGATGAAATACCTGCTTATTGCCTTGTCCATCCTTCTGCTGGTTATGGCAGCGTGCACTCCAGTACCCGAAAACACCCCCGAAGCACAAACCATGACCATCACGGTCTACTTCCAGAACGTGAATCGTTTTGCCGTTGGCACGGAGCCATACGAAGATCCGGTTTCGCGCACAGTCCCTGTCACCGATGATATCCCTTCCGCCGTGCTCGAACAGTTATTCCTTGGCCCCACATCAGAAGAACAGTCCCAAGGTCTGGCACTTGTTCTCAGTGGAACGACCGGCTTCAGCGATTTCAATATCCAGGATGGGGTGGCAAACATCTTCTTGATTGGGGAGTGCAGTTCAGGTGGCTCCACCTACACCATCTCCAACCTGATCTTCGCCAACCTGGAACAGTTCCCCGAAATCACAGCCATCAAAATATTTGACCAGAACGGCGAGACGGAAGCGCCGGACGGCCCATCCAGTTCCATCCCTTTTTGCCTGGAGCCTTAAGATCAACAGCCTGCCTCTTCAAACTCAGGGACATACTTAACTTTTCCCTTAAAATCACCAAATACACCCGGTTTCAATTCAAGCGCCATGAACGCATCCCCGTCGCCGTAATCGGAGGTCAGGTGGAAAGTACGTGCCGGGATGAAGCCAAAGCGCGGGTAGTATTCCGGGTGACCCACCAGGATGAGCGCATCCACTCCCCGCTGGCGGCAGGCCCACAACCCGGCCCGCATCAACCGGGATCCGATGCCTGTCCGCTGGAACCCGGGCAACACCGCAACCGGGCCGATCCCGAGTAGTTGCAATGCATCATTTGCCGGTTCCAGAGAGATAGGTGAGAACAGGATATGCCCCAGCACCTGATCCCCCTTAACCGCCACAATTGACAGGCTGGCATGGCCACGCTGGCGGATCAAATCCACGGCATTGGCCTCGTTGGGCTGGCCGAAAGCGCGTTCGTTTACTTGGCGGATGGTGGGCAGATCTGCGGGATCTTCCAAACGAATGACCAGGCTATCGCCCAGGCTTTGCAGGAGTTCCCGCAGGGGAAGATCCGCCAGGGAAGCCAGATGCAGATCGGCACCCTTCGGGCTTAGCTGGGTGGTTAAGGGATTGGGCACGGCAACAACATATATCCCAGCCTCCTTACCCGCCTTTACCCCGTTGGGCGAATCCTCGAAGATGATGGCTTCGCCGGCTCTGGCGTGAACGGCTTCGAGCGCCTTCAGGAACAGGTCTGGGTGCGGCTTGGTGCGGCTGGAGGGAACATCCTCGGCACAGATGACGGTATCGAAGTAATGGATCAACCCCAAACGCTGCAGGTGGGTATCCACCCAGGCATGGTCGGAACTCGAGGCAATTGCCAGCGCCAATCCCAACTGCTTGGCCTCCACAAGATAATCCAGCACCCCCAGCATAACCGGCTGGGTGGCAACCCATTCGTCGCTGGCGGCGCGGTGTCTGGCCTGGATTGCAGCAGCTTCCAGGCTACGGCCAACGAGTGATTCCAGGTGGGCAACCGGATCAAAGTCCGAGTGCCCCGCTCCGCCGACGATCTGCCCCCAGGTTTCGGCAGGAAGGTGCTGGCCATATTCCCGGTAGATCTCCTGCCAAACCTGGAATTCAGGCGTTTCGGTATCCAGGATCAAACCATCAAAATCAAAGATCAAGGCTTTTATCATGATATATCCCTTTTGAAAGACTCGCCCGATTCTACCATTTGGGAATGATTACATCGAATATCACCAGGAAAGTTTCGGCATCTATATCTTTATATCCTACTTGCGTATCATCTCAATAACTTGGGGGGCGAGGGGGGTGTGGGCGGCGAAGCCGCCCATACCCCCATATCTTTCCATCCATCACGGCAACTCCCAGAGGGGATTCCGCAATAAGTCCACTCAATATGATCGTTCCACTTTATGGTCGTAAAATGGCACTTTTTTGGGGATGGATACCCGTAAACATAGGCTGAAATGAGGTTTTCATCCCACTTTTATTCGTTTCCAGGACCTTGAAAGTTTCCAAAAACTCGTCCAACTCAGTTGAGGGCGAATTTTCACAACAGACATCCGCTACATCTGGTAGAAACATGAGCCCTGATCAAAAAAAGCCACATATGGCATCACCAC
>JBFYSM010000123.1:0-2660 GCA_041301605.1 Chloroflexota bacterium
TCCAACCCCCCACAGCGATCCGATCACGGTCTGGGCGATCAGCCTGGGGATGTTCCCCCTGAGCGCGGCCCTGCAAAACCTGGCCTCCCGAACAAAAAAGAACACGCTGGCCCGCGCTCACGCAAGTGAAGAAAAATACCGCCTGATCTCGCGGGTGAGTTCAGACTACACGTTTTCCTCTGCCTGGGATGCCCAAGGGAATATGCGCGAGAATTGGGCGGCTGGAGCGTTCGAATCGATCACTGGCTATACATTCGAGGAATACCGGGCGGGCGGCGGTTGGAAAGCCCATCTCCATCCGGATGATGTCGAAAAGGATGTCCAAGACCTTGCAATCCTTCAAACCAACCAGAAAGTGGTCACTGAAATCCGCACTTACACCAAGAGCAAAGAACTGCGCTGGGTGCGGGTCTACGCCCATCCGGTTTGGGATGATACAGAAAACCGGCTGGCCGGTATCGTCGGAGCCGTCCAGGATATTACCGAACAAAAACAGGCCGAAGCCATCGTACACAGCCAAAGCGCGATCCTGGAAGCTGTGGCCTTCGCTGCTGAGCGTTTGTTGGGTGGCGGAAATTGGGAAGCCATCATTCAAGAAGTGCTGGCAAGGCTTGGCCAGGCTGCCCAAGTCAGCCGCACGTATGTATTCGAAACGCAGGCAGATAGCGCCGGCAATTGGTATGCCACACAGCGCAATGAATGGGTTGCCGAAGGGGTGACACCCCAGATCGATAACCCGGTTCTGCAACGGGCATACTCGCTCCCGTTGGGCTTTTCACGCTGGACGCAAATGCTCTCCAATGGGCAGGCGTTCCACGGCCATGTGCGAATTTTCCCGGTGGGCGAACGGCGGTTCCTGGAAGCGCAAGGCATTCTATCCATCCTCATCGTTCCCATCTTTGCGGGTACCGTACGTTGGGGATATATTGGCTTCGATGCCTGCGATGTGGAACGGGAGTGGTCGCCGCCCGAGATCGACGCACTACGTGCCGCCGCCGGTGCCCTGGGCGCAGCTATCCAGCGCAAGCAAGCCGACGAAGAGCGCGAGCGCCTGATCGATCAACTGGAGGCCAAGAACGCCGAACTCGAGCAATTTACATACACGGTATCGCACGATTTGAAATCCCCCCTGGTCACCATCACCGGCTTCATCGGCTTTCTTGAAAAGGATATCCTTACAGGCAACCAGGAAAAAGTCAAGGGGACGATCGAACGAATCAACCTGGCCGCCCAAAAGATGCAATCCATGCTCAATGAATTGCTCGAACTCTCCCGGATTGGGCGCATTGCGAATCCATCCGTGGTTGTCCCCTTTGCAGATATCGTGAAGGATGCAATCGAAAGAACCCAGGGGCGGCTGGATGCACAAAATGCCAGGTTGAAAATCCAAGCCAATCTGCCTGATGTTTACGGCGACCGCCTTCGATTGGTGGAGGTGATGCAAAACCTGATCGACAATGCCGCCAAATTCGCGGGCTCTCAAGCAGAACCACGCATCGAAATCGGTACAGATGGGATGGATCAAAAAGGATATCCGGTCTTTTTCGTGCGCGATAATGGGATAGGCATCCATCCGCAATTCCACGAAAGGATATTCGGCTTGTTCAACAAACTGGACCCACAAGCCGAAGGCACAGGCATTGGGCTGGCACTGGTTAAACGCATCATCGAAGTTCATGGAGGGCGTATCTGGGTCGAATCCCAGGAGGGCCAGGGAGCAACTTTTTATTTCACCTTACCCCCTTCACCTGAAAAGGAGTAAGCATGTGCGGACGATTTGCCCTTACCGTTGATCCTGCCGATCTGCAGGATGCCTTCCCGGAATTTTCCTTTCCCTCGGAATTGAAACCGCGCTATAACATCGCCCCCAGCCAGCCCGTTCTGGTCATCCCCAACGACGGGATGGATAGGGCCGATTTCTTCACCTGGGGCCTGATCCCCTCCTGGGCCAAGGATCCATCCATTGGCAGCCGGATGATCAATGCCCGGGCTGAAACCCTGGCCGAAAAGCCATCCTTCCGCGGGCCGCTGAAATACCACCGCTGCCTGATCCTGGCTGATGGTTTCTTCGAGTGGCAGGCACTAACTGCCAGCAAGTCGAAGATTCCTCATCACATCCGGATGAAATCCGGGAAACCGTTCGCCTTTGCCGGTCTCTGGGAGGATTGGCATGCAGCGGATGGCTCGAATATCAAATCCTGCACCATCATCACCACCCAACCAAATGAATTGATGATACCCATCCACAATCGTATGCCGGTTATCCTGTCTCCCGATGCCTATGCGCAGTGGCTGGATAAAAGTCCACAGCAGGCGGCAGGATTGTTGCCGCTCCTGCAACCATATCCTGCTGACGAAATGATCGCCTATCCGGTTTCCACCCTGGTCAACAGCCCGGCCAGTGACAGGCCGGAAATCCTGACCCCGGTTGAACCATAAACGATCCCATTGGCAATAACACTCAAACACATTCCCCAAAAATCAGTAATGTAGAGATCCATGCCATCATCTACCCCTTCATCCATTGTCTCTACATCTTCGGCCAAAGAAAGATTCCTCCAGCGTTTCCCTGCCCTGGCTTCGCGTGACTTCCTGATCTTCTGGACCGGGCAGGCGCTCTCCCTGATCGGCACCTGGATGCAGAGCACCACCCTGCCCTA
>JBFYSM010000135.1:0-4033 GCA_041301605.1 Chloroflexota bacterium
AGCTCGGAACTCACGAGGAGCAGGGCGGGCAGGCTCTGCCGGGAATTGGTGTAGAAGGAGGCCCAGGCAAGCAATGCTATGCTGGGCAGCAGGGCGGGCAGCACTGTTGAGTGGCGCCGGACCATCCATGCAGCCCAGCCGGCAAGCAGCCAGATGGCAAGCCCCCACAGGAACCCAACCACGAGCATGTCGCTGGCGACCGATCCGCTTCCCACGAGCTCGAACCAATTGGCGATCCGGCTCATGAACCCTGCCAGGGTTTCACCGAACATGCCCCAGGCTGTAACAATACTGATCGTATCCACGGGCTGCCCCAGGATGAGTTGTTGGATGAGAGCGAAAATGGCAATGCACAGGGCCCATAGTGGTGTTGCCAGGCCCCCAACCGTGAAAAGCATGATGATCGCACCACAGGAAGTGGTGATAACGGCTGATTGCCAGGCTTTACACCGCGAGCGCGCCAACTGCCAGCCGATGAATGTGCCGATCAGGGCGAGCAGGAAAGTAGGATTGGCAATGATGGTGCTCACCAGTTTTACCAACCCGTTCCCGATGCTGGTGATGGCTAGAACGACCAGGAAGAACTGGATGAGCGACACTTGGTCCAGCTTGTGGGTAACCTTGTGCAGGAGTCCTGTGCCCCGAGCGGCGCTCACCTTGTGCGTCTCCATTCCACCTGGATGGGTCTATACACCGAGCCGGATTTATCTGTACGATGTGTCTCGTTGCTGTCAGCGGGGGCAGATATCGCCGGACGGTCGAGCAGATCGGTTGTGACAATGGTATGGATGATGCCGGATTGTCCAAACCATTCTGCCATACCCTGGGCACTCTGATCCCCTCCGAAGGAAAGCGGATCGAGCAGGAGCACGGTGGGGATGATGCCCACCCTGATCAGGCGCAACAGGCCACTGATCCATTCGGGCCGCAGATCGGGCGTGATCAGGATCAGGGTTGCTCCGCTATGCAGGGATGGGCGTAGTTGGTCGAGCAGCGCCTCGAGAGGGTGCTTGCCGGGATTGGCCATCGCCAGGGCGCGCAGGATGCCCTCCAAATGGCCCGGATTGCGCTGCGGGGGAACCCAGATCATATCTCGGCCGGCAGCCACAAGCCCGACCGAGTGACCCAGGCGCAGACCGCGATCGGCAAGCGAGGCTGCTAATATTACGCCGTATTCCGCGGTGGATTGGTCGCCTTCGCCAACCTGGGCGCGACGATACAAGTCAAGGCAAATCCACCAATCGCTGGATGGCATCTGTTCGAACTGGCGGACGAAAAGCTGGCTCTTGCGGGCAGAGGTAGGCCAGTGGATGACGCGTAGCGGGTCACCCTCAATATACGGGCGCACGGTCTGTGCCGAAACCGTTGTTTCTAGGGCGAAACGGCGGTGACTTTGCCCTTCGCCAGCGCGCCCACCCGAGGCCACCTTGATCGTCGGCAGGGCGAGAATCGGGGGAAGAACGAGCAGGGCAGCGGAATCGGGGATGGGGAAGTTGACCTCATAAAGACCGAGCGGATCTGTACAGGTGATGCTGGCTGGGCCGATGGTGAATAAGCCGCGCCGGGTGCATATCCCCTGGGTACGCCACTCGGTGAATCCCTCCGCGTCGACAGCGGTAACACAACTGGCGTTATAGCCGGGCAGATCCGAGCGATCCTGCACCTCGAGCCAAATCGCCGGAGCCCAACCGGCGTTCGAAAGGATGAAGCGCTCCTCGAGCCGGTCGCCAACCTGTGTCCAGCCGTAACGCATCTTTCGCCGGGCAGCCAGGTTGCGCGCCAGGGAACGTGCCCACAGGAAGGCAATCAACCAGCCACCGCCCATGATGCCCAATAGTGCCGCCCAGATTTTGAAAGGCCAGAGCAACTGAAGCGCCAGGAGCAGGATGACCATTGCAGGCCAGAGGCGGGAGCGTAAACGGTATGTACCGGGTGATGGATTCATCGGGCTATGTTATTTCTTGATGCTGCCACCACTGCAGGCAGGATTTCGTAGGCCAGCATGTTATACAGGCCGAGGGCAGTAGCCAATTTGGCCGGGGCCTGGACCGGATCAGGCAACAGCATGACCGGTTCGAAATCCACATCCTGTCCACCCACCCGGAAGCGATAGCGGGTTAGATGCTCTAGGACAGGATCGTTCTCCAGGAATTCTCTCAACGCCCGGCGTTCATCATCTTTTAGCCATTGAGGGATATCTGATGTGGCTTTGAAGCCGGTGATCCTCCCTAAGTCACGCAGCAATCCTTTTTCGTGTTTTTTGAGGCCATTATGGCGTGAACGGAAGAAGATCACATCCGGGTCCACGTTCACGAGCGGCTGGAGCCATAAGCGGTGCAGGCTGGTGCGGATGGCGTTGCGCGTACCGGGATGGTTGGGGTTGTTCAGCCAGGTGCTCATGGGGGTGTTATGCCAATAGGGAGTCACATCCGGTCCGACGCGCAATCCATCACAAAGGCCCAGGGATGGAAAAATGGGTGCCCCACAGGCCAGGATATAAGCATCTCCCGCTGCCTCCCGCATTACCTGCAGGGCGTTCCGGTAGGCGATTTCGCGCGGGATTTCCTTGTAGCGCTTGCCGGGAATTGCTCCGGCATACAGGAAATCCAGTTTCAAGTATTGGTATCCCCAGCCGCGCACCTTGCAAATGAGTTGGCCGAGCCAGTCCAGCACATCCGGATGGCTGGTATCGAGCGCGTAGGGACTGCCTCCCCAGGTGAACCCGATTGGGACAGGTTCGCCTTTTTCATTCCGCAACAGCCAGTCGGGGTGCTCCCGAAAGATTTTCGATTTCGGCATAACCATCAATGGCGCGAGCCACAGGCCGGGCTTGCGGCCGGTGGCGGCGATGCGGGCAGCCAGATCGCCCATGCCGGATGGGAATTTGCGGTTGGCTTCCCAATCTCCGTAAATGATTTCCCATCCATCATCGAGTTGTATGACATCGAAGGGCAAATCGCCAACCTGGTCCAGTACTTTATGGATAACCCGCTCATTGACCAGGTTATATAGGCTGTACCAAGAGCACCAGACGCGTGCAGCTTTTTCAGTGCATCCGCGGCCGAAACGCTCTGCAAGCAATCCTGCATACTGGGCAAAAACTTCCCTTTCTTCACCGTGAGCCAGGAACCATTCGTTCCCTGGATACCCGGCTTCGAAAAATCCATTCAGGCATGTGCTATCCAGTTCCACGCGACCGCCCAGGTTCAACGCGCCGAGGAGCAAAACCTGATGGTCCACCAATTCCACCGCACCCACCCAGGCGCTGACGTGGTTTTCAGCAAGGGCATAAGGGGGGTCTTCATCCTTGTTGCGGAATTCGGCGGAACGGATGCGTGCCGGGGGCTGGGAAGGGTCGAGCCAGCAGGCCAGGGACCAGGATTGCCAGCCGTGGCGGTAGAACCTTTTGGGAGGCAGAGGCAGGCGGACGGTCACGCACGGCCCGCTCAAGATCATGCCGTTTTGACGGGGCTGGGCTTTGTCCGCGGAGATGATCAGTTGGATGCCGGATAAGTTAACTGAGATATCCATTTAAATTTTCCTATGACGCCTTGTTGTTCTGCCTGTTTATGCATCGTGTAAACAGGGTGATTCTAACGCGAATGGTACAAATGAGCGAATTTTGATAAAACAGCTCTCTGGGAGTTGCCGTGATGGATGGAAAGTATGGGGGTATGGGGCGGGTTTCACCCGCCCCATACCCCCAATTTCCTCCCTCTTCCGGCGATTCCCAGGGAACCGAAAAAATTCTATTTGACCAACAACGCGGTTTGTGGGATAATGCCGGCATTCCAAAGGCTTGGATGGGAACGAGTAGATCTGCTGACGCTGCCAGCGAACCCGGAGATGGTGCGAGCCGGGCCAGCCAGGCGGATCGAAAATCCTCCCGGAGCCGCAAACTGAAATCTGTTGGAAAGTAGGTAAGCCGGAAGCCAACCGTTAGCAAGGCAGGGTATAAGCCGACAGGCCGTACCTGTGAGTGCCCTGAAAAGGGAAGCAGAGTGGTACCGCGTGAGCATTGATGGCTCTCGTC
>JBFYSM010000194.1:0-3681 GCA_041301605.1 Chloroflexota bacterium
GCAAAGCTATCCTGTTCGCGGTCATAGATATTGACTCCGCCGCCGTATGTGCCAATCCACAAGACACCACCGCGATCCTCGTAAATGGACAGGACCGGGTTGGTGCTCAAACTGAGATCATCGCCCGGCTCGTGCCGGTAGTGGATGAACTCACCGGTGGCCGGCACAAATCGATCCAGGCCATTATCCGTGCCCACCCACAGGTCTCCCGCCTGGTCAAGGTGGAGTGCATTGACGAAATTGCTGGCAAGGCTATCCGGATCACCGTAAACGTGAGCATAACGCGCCACATCAAAGGTGGAAGAATCCAGTGACAGTAATCCGCTATTGGACGCGATCCAGAATACCCCTTCACGATCCTGAATGGCTGCATAGATATAGCCCGGCGAGCCGCTGGAAATATATGGATTATAGACAAACGGGATGAACGTTTCGGAAAATTCGACAAAACGATTGAAACCACCGTTGGTAGTTCCGATCCAAAGTTTGCCATCCTGGTCTTCATAGATTGCAGTGACATTGTTGCTCCCCAGTTCCTGGCCGATCACACGCGTTACCGTTGTGGATGGGTATTCAGGATCCGGGGCCATGATCTCATAGTGGATAAAGTCGCCGGCCGCGCCATCGAACAGATCCAGCCCTTCATTTGTCCCCACCCACAACCGGCCACGGCTATCCTCGAAGATTGCCTGGACCTGGTTGCTGGATATACTATCCGAATCGGCTGGATCATGGAGGTAATGCATGAACCGATCGGTTACAGGGTTATAGCGGTTCAAGCCTCCCAGGCGTGTCCCTACCCAGATATATCCCTGGCGGTCCTGATACAGGGTATTGATCCAACCATCGTTGATGCTATGGGGATTATCCGGATTAGGACGGTAAACCTTGATGGTATAGCCATCATAACGATTGAGACCAGCCTCTGTGCCAAACCACATGAAGCCGCGATGATCTTGCAGGATGCAACGCACCGTGCTTTGAGAAAGCCCATCTTCCTGTCCCAGGTGGCTGAAACGGATCGAATCTGCCGGCCGAGGATAAGGGAATGTATCCGCCTCAACCTGTGAGGATTGCCGGGGCTGGCCTGCAACATCGGGCGCAGGCTCCTGTGTAGCGGTTGGAACCTGTGGGCTGCACGCGCCAACCAGCATCACTCCCAGGATAACCAGGATGGATGTGGAAAAAGCGAACAGTCGAACTGGCTTATGGAACATCGTGAGGGTATCGTAACCTTCCGGTTCAATTATACGCGAATAAGTATCATCTCAATAACTTGGGGGCGGTGTGTGTGGGCGGCTTCGCCGCCTACACACACCCCATCTTCCCTATTAAGTGAGAAGTGACGCGAATAAGAAATTCCCATCGAACAACTTACTATCCATACAACACCAGTATAGTACAGTACCGGACGATTGACTTGAACCCTGGGAACGCATTTTACCCGCCAGGCCGACGGAATCTTACAGGAAAGTACCCCTCGCAAGAGGGTTATGAGAACACCTCTTCAGGATAATGCAATACCCTCTCAAAGACACTAAAAAATCGTCCTGGCGACATCGTGAAACCAACTCCCAGAATCGTGTCTTGAAGCATAAATTTCTGTATGATCTAACTAGAAATTGACACGGGCGTTCGTCAATAAAACAAATCTTGTCTTTCTCCTCCAGGGAAGATGAATTGAATGCCCAAACGCCAAGGTTCTCTCCGGTTCGCGGCCGGGTGCGACCTTACACCAACCGGGAAGGGCTGCTTACCAGCGGAGCGGGGTTGCTCCCAGGCCCTTCCCGGCTGCGTTATGAAATCTCTCGCCTGAAACGCCGAAATCACAAAGGCACAAACTCTTCAAGGTTATGATGAAAGATTTACTCCCAACAAATCGATGTCCATTACAGAAAGGAGGTGGTTGAAGGATCTGGATGATTCTTTGCCTTAAACCAAATTCGTATCCAAAAATCTGAAAGAGGAGAAAAGAAATGTCTAAGAAGTTGTTTCTATCGTTCCTTGGATTGCTGCTGATCGCCAGCATGGTATTGTCAGCATGCCAGACAGCCACCGAGGTCCCTACAAGTGAGCCCACCCAGGAACCTCTGCCATCCGAGGAACCGACTGCAGAGCCGACCGAGGAAGTACCTGCAGCTCCCACCACCACCCGTCATGGGGGTTGGCTGGATACAGTCGTTGTGGTCGAAGAACCATCAGACGATGCCGCCATTGCTCGTCTGGAAGCGGGGGATCTTGATATTCATGCCAATGGCATCTCAAATGGCGACAAGTTCCAGACCGTGCAGAGCATGCCCGAGTTGGGCTATGTTCGCCACAACGGCTTGATGAACGAGCTGACCTTCAACCCGGCCGGACCTGTCTTCGATACCGGCAAGCTCAATCCCTTTGCAGTAGCCAAGGTGCGTGAAGCCATGAACTGGCTGGTGGATCGCGAATACATCGTCGAGGAGATCATGGGCGGTTTGGGAGTCCCGAAATGGGTTTCGTTCAACTTCGCCGATTCCGACTATGCCCGATATGCTGATGTCATCGCGCCGCTCGAACAAAAATATGCCCACAACCCGGGGAAGGCTGAACAGGTTATCACAGCCGAGATGGAAACCCTGGGTGCAACCAAGGGCGCGGACGGCAAGTGGATGTATAACGATGAACCCGTTGAGTTGATCTTCCTCATCCGTACCGAGGATGAACGGCGGGAGATCGGTGACTATGTAGCCACCTTGCTCGAAGATCTGGGCTTCACCGTCACCCGTTCGTACAAATCCAGTGCGGAAGCAGCTCCCATCTGGCAGAATTCCATCCCATCCGAAGGCCAGTGGCACCTGTACACGGCCGGCTGGGGCGCAACGGTCATCGCACGTGATGATGGCACCGATTTCGGTTATTTCTACACCACGCTGGCTGGCGGTACAACCCTGGACCAGTACTGGGTTTCCACACCCGAATTCTACGAACTGGCCGAGAGGTTGTGGAACAACGAATTTACCAGCATGGAAGAACGCGGGGAAATGATCGCCCAGGCCCTGCCGATGGCACTCGAGAACTCCAACCGTGTCTGGTTGGTGGACCGCAAGAGCTTCACCGCCTTCCAAAACAACGTGGAAGTCACCTACGACCTGGCCGCGGGCGTCTCCGGTTCTTCGATATGGGGACCCACACTGCGCTACAAGGATCAGGAAGGCGGCTCGATGATGATGTCCATGCCCAGCATCCTGACCCAACCGTGGAACGTGATCGCTGGCAGCAACTGGCTGTATGATATGTCGCTGATCCGCGCCGTATCCAACCAGGGCACAATGTTCGATCCGTATACCGGGCTGGCCTGGCCCAACCGTATCGAGCGCGCTGAAATGACCGTTGTCGAAGGCTTGCCGGTTACCAGCACACTTGATTGGATCACGCTCGATTTCGCCCCCCAGATCGATGTTCCGGCAGATGCCTGGTTCGACTGGGATGCCGCTTCCCAAACCTTCATCACGGTTGGCGAAGCCCATCCCGAAGGCCTGACCGCCAATATGAAGAGCGTGGTTTATTATCCGGAAGATCTGTATGAAACTGTCCGGTGGCATGATGGCAGCAACTTCGATATCGCCGACGTGGTCATGTACATCATCATGCGCTACTTCGATCAAGCCAAGGAAGAAAGCCCCATCTATGATCCATCTGCTGTCGCCA
>JBFYSM010000222.1:0-16962 GCA_041301605.1 Chloroflexota bacterium
TCCATTATCCGAAGTTGCGCCCCGTTCCGCAGCAGATCTGGGATATCATGCAACTCTCCTGGCCGCCAGTGCCAACCCTGGATTCAGGGTAGCGGAAAATAAGTATTTATTGAGAAGTTACCTAAAAAAATACCTGCCGCCTGGATGAGGGGGGCATCCAAGCGACAGGCAAATTTAATATACCACACTTTCCTTCTACCCGCATCCCCCAAATTTCCTGTTCAGCAAGGTTCTACTCATCGCCTCGGGCCTCCCGTCGCATTCTTTGAGCATCTTCTTTCAGCTTCTGGAAGAAACCCGTTTCGGTGATTTCAGATACCTGTTTGTTGCGTTTGACCTGGTCGATTTCGATCTTCAGTTGCTCGATCTGGGCTTTCAAATTGCGTTCACGCTCGATGACCTGCTCTGCGTTGGCAATGGCAATGGCAGCCTGAGGAGCAATGATCTCCAGGATCTGCCGCGTGTGCTCGTTAAAAAAACCTTTCTTTGTACTGACGATTTCCAGCGTACCAACCATTTTTTGCCCCGCCAATAGAGGAACTCCCAAAAAGCCATTCAGGAATACCCCATCAGCGATCTGGCGAACGGTTGGCTTTTGCCCTTCATGAGCATCCACATCCGGGATAAGCAGGCTCTTTCTTTCTGCGCCCACCCACCCCGTGTAGCCTTCGCCGATGGTATAGGCGCGCCCGCGCGTATCCGTAATCACTTTTGCCGAACTTGTCCAGGCACGGACGCGCAGTACATTTTCAGCTTTATCATACAAGCAAATTTCACCCCCATCATAAGGGATTATTTCACGCACTTGTTCCAGGATGGCTTGCAGGGTGGCATCGATCTCCAGGTTGTCGGTAATCTCGCGGCTGATATGGTAAATGGTGTTCAATTCCTCTTCACGCCGTTTTAGGCTATTCACCATTCGATTGAAATGGGAAGCCAGTTCCCCCAATTCATCATTTGATGTCACCGGGATATTTTCGACCTCCCTGCTCTCCTGGACAGCCTCAAGGCGCGGGGCCAATTCTTCCAGAGGCTCCACCAGAGAGACGGCCAGCGTCCGCGCCAGGAGCGCTGCCAGTACAACGCCTCCCCCGCCCAGGGTCAGCACCAGCAGGAGAAGGCGCGCCAATAACGGGACAGGATCAAGATCGGATACAATCAGGTCATAGGCAAGGATTGATAGAAGGATCAGAGGTAACGTACCCAAAATAAACAGAACCAGCACGCGCTTCCGGACCCGCAATTGGGGGGTCGGTACTTGTGTTGGGTCTGAGCCAACAAAAAACAAGGGGATCGCCGTACGCCAGGAACGTTCAGCCATAAAGTACACGAATGCAGCCGTTACCGGTCCAGACAGGATGGCTGTGCCGATGAATACTTCCAGAAAATCGCCGATCGATAAATGCCTGAAATCGGGATCAAACATATTCAAAACCCCCAATATCAGACCTCCAAGAAGCCAGGTCAGCAAATTGATCTTTGCCATATGCATGGGGAGCTTGAGTGCCTTTATCTGTATCCCCCCCGGTGCTGCTGATTCAGGCGAATTAGCCCGTGCAGCCCGATACCAATTCCATAATGGAGCCATCCAGCGATAACAAAGAACAAGCCCCAGGATGAAGAGAACCAGTGCAAGGAATCCGGCCAGAATCATCCGAAGGCCACTGGATACCAGAGGGTATGCATCAAAGGATTGGAGATTGGCGAAGTAGAATAGGGCCAAAGCTACACCAAAGAGATTAGCCAATGTATGGATCGCAAGGAAGCCTGGATAGGTAGGTTGAACCATATTGCGTTTTCGCATGATGACCTCTCGCTGAATTATAAACCGTTGTTTTTGTAAGGAACAACCCTTTTTGCTCGAATTTCACAACTAAGTTATTGAAGGCAAAAAAACAATGACAAGAAAACACACGAGAATCCCAAAGATAGTAATACCCGTTTCTTTGCTGGCAGTTATCCTGGCGGCTTGCCAGTTTAACATGCCAACGCCGGATCTATCCGGAGCTGCCGGGGATGTGGATGATCCTCCAACCCCAACCGCTTCCCCGACACCTGATGTCCTGCCATCAATAATCATACCCTCCGCAACACCTTATCCTGCACCAAGTGGGTGGATTGCTTTTGCTTCCCAAAGGGATGGTAACTCTGAAATCTATGTAACATCACCAGATGGAATGACGCAAAACCGATTAACCAATCACCCTGCAGAAGATCGTAATCCTGTCTGGTCGCCCGACAATAACCTGCTTGCATTTACATCCAACCGGGGCGATGATTGGAATATCTATGTTATGAATCCGGATGGATCCGGCCTGCGCCAGATTACGAACCATCCAGCAAAAGATTCCACCCCCACCTGGTCTCCGGATGGAAGCTACATCGCCTTCGAATCCTATCGCGGCCAGAATTGGGACATCTATATCACCAACCTGGATGGGACTTATCTCCTCAAGTTGATGGATGATCCTAACGCTGATAGCGCCCCATCCTGGTCACCGGATGGGAGCTGGATTGCTTTTGTCACCAACCGCAATGGAAATACAGATATCTATTTGATCCGACCTGATGGTAGTGGATTAACTCAACTGACAACTGATGTTGCTCCCGATTCGGATCCGGTCTGGTCACCGGATGGCCAGCGGATCGCCTTTCGTTCCTGGGCCAATGGGATTCCGCACATCTGCATCATCAATATCGACGGCAGCAATCTAACCAATATCACCCACGGTACTGCGGAAGATATGGATATGGCCTGGTCGCCGGATGGTACACAGATCGCTTTCAGTTCTAATGCAAATGGCGATGGTTATAATATTTTCATCGTGCAACTGGGAACATTATCCATTTCGACACTCACACAGGGTACAGCAGACGATAAACAACCAACCTGGTCGCCAGATGGGAAATATATCGGCTTCCAAAGTAACCGGCATGGGGATCCCGATCTATATCGCATCCGGATAGATGGAACCGAGACTGTGTCCATTACCCCTGGAATCCCTGGTACAGATGGCGAAATAACCTGGTCGCATTAAACAAAGTGGGTGCGGACAACTGCTAATCCGCACCCACTTTGTTGTTGACAATTTCTAACGCCAACCGGTTTTGACCTCTTCGGTAGCTTTCTCGCCCCAGTATGTAGAGGAAGGTGATAAGGTCAGACCATTCTCATCCCAGGCAGTCAGAATGTAAACCCCGGCACCAGAGACAGAACCAACCTGGGTGCCATAGCTTGATCCCTCGGTAGCCAACACCACGGGGTCAACCAGATAGAAATACGGCTGCGCCAGGTAGCCCAGCAGGCTGGGCTCCGGTCGATTCAGGTGGATCAAAACAGTCAGATCGTCCACCTTCTCGATGCCATCGAATTGTGAAACAGGGATTTCATTTGCGCCTAATTCGCCTTTAAAGCCCAGGAAGTACTCCACCCAGCCGGTATATTCACCTTCACCCCGCAATGGGCTGGCTGGGTCAAACCAGCGATTGAAATTAGCCAGTACAGCATCAGCGTTAAAAAGGGTTCCGCTCGAAAACGTGACATTGGGGCGAAGTTTGAAAATATAATCCAATTCATCATCCGAAACAGTCCAATCGATTGCCAGGCTGGGGATCGGATTGCCAGAAGCATCCAGATCAACCAACCCATCATAAAGCAATCCGCACACTTCCAAGGCATCATCGTCCGATAACTGCGCTGGATCCAGGATGATCGCCCGATCAAGCAGCCAAGAATTACCCGAAGGGGAGATCTGTGTGGATGGGATTTCCGATGCTGGTTCCGATACATCTGGCGTTTCACCTCCAGTATCGGCAGTCTTAGGGCCACAAGCCGCGAGTACAGCCAACATCAGTAAAATGCCAAGAGTCAAAATGAAAGCCCTTTTGTTTTTCATGAAAGTTCTCCTTATCTTTCATTACTTATTTGGTTCTTTGGGAATCGCCGGAAGAGGAAGGAAATTGGGTATGGGGCGGGCTCCGCCCGCCCCATACCCCCGATATCTTTCCATCCATCACGGCAACTCCCAGAGAGCCACCTATTTGTCATGATAGATAAATCTAATTTATGATACATTAGAAGTTGGGATTGTCAATAGGCAATTCCACTCTCAAAAAACAACCCTTTTCAAGATCCAAATACGACTATATCAATAGGCTACAAAAGATGACCGTTCACATTCCACCGAGCGAAGAAGAACTCATCCAAAAAGCGAAACAAGGTTCATTGGAAGCATTTACGTTGCTCTACGAACGATACTTGCCGAAGGTTTATAACCGAGTCCGATTCAGCATACCGGAACAGGATATCGAAGATGTGACACAAGAAGTATTCATGGCAGTGATCAAATCCATACACTCTTTCAGGGGCGAGGCCCGTTTTGGCACTTGGCTGCGCACGTTGACTACCCGCCAGATCGCCGATTATTACCGCCGCCGACCTCACCGTCACATCGAAACCGAACTGGATGAAAACCTGCCTGCGCCTCAACATCAAAATGAAAGTGAAGAAGCGATCATGCTGCGCCAATCCTTTCGAAAACTGCCTGTCCGCTATCAAGAGATTCTCCTCCTGAGATTCTCCGATGGATTCCAGTTTAATGAGATTGCCAGAATAATAGGCCAGTCAGTGGAAGCAACGAAATCACTTTTCCGCCGTGCGATGGAGGCATTGCACAAACAGGTCAAAAATGGAGAGCAATTATGAAACGCGGCGCTAATTCGCCAGATGATGCCCTGGCCGCATATGTCGACGCACTCCTCGACGGGGTGGAGCCTGCCACAAATGCTCCTGTGAAAAAGAATATTCAGAAGGATTTGGAAGGAACTGTACACCTGTTACAAAAATATCTCAAGCCTGCTCCTCCCAGCCAGGAGATGACCCGGCGCATCCAAATCCGCTTAGCCTCTGAATGGAGAAGAAGTGGGCCTGGCGAAAGAACAAATCGGCAAGCAAAAAAGAAAAACCAACAAATCTATATATTGAGTTTTGCAACTGTTCTTGTCATAGCCGGACTATCGACAGTTTTTCTCATACCTGATATTTATGGCAATCTCCAAGGCTCAGCCGCTGAAATATCCCCGCTAGCGGCTCTCGTAGGCATAATCCTCCTGATCCTTGGTTTAATCACCTGGATCATCATCCATAACTCTCGAAGGAGAAAGAAATGAAAAAAACTCTGTTCCCTCTCTTCGTCATACTGGTTACATCCATCCTGCTAGCTGCCTGCGGTCCACTTGATCTGGGCGGCGGTGCAGGTGGAGGTGGTTCTGATTGTTCCCACGAAAACCAGGATGGCGACACCCTTTACTGCGATGATTTGGGCGGTGCCGATTCCGGAAGTTATACCACTGCTGGTCCGATCGACACATTCGTCATCAAGGCAGGAACCGAGGATATTGTATATAGCCAAGGTAGCAATAATACTTCCAGCCCATTGGCTTCCTGCTGGAATGTCAACGTAAGTGGTAACACGGTCACATGGACAAGACTGGAGACATCCAGAACCTGCAAGGATCCCAGTCACTTTGAGTTCTACTACACCAAGGTGCCGCCCACTGACACACCTATACCGACAAGCACACCAAAGCCAACAGACACACTGGAGCCAACGGATACACCTAAACCAACCAATACACCTACATCTACACCTGAGCCAAGCAAGACTCCCAAACCATCCAACACTCCTAAACCGACTAATACATCAAACCCTACCACTACGCCCAAGACTCAAGATAAACCCACGCCGACCAACACACCATCACAAGAGAAACCTACGCCAACCAATACCCCTGAATCCAAGAAAGTCACACTCTGTCACTACACTGGCGAAGAAAATGGCTACATCGAAGAAACTGTTACACTCGATGCTGCCGGTAAAACCGGCCACGAAGGCCACGAGAAGGATATCATCCCCATGCCAGAGACGGGCTGCCCGGTGAATATTGTTATCACCCCTCCGCCTCCACCCCCGGCCGACTGCCCGCAGTGGCTGCTCTTCCACACCTTCCGCGATCAGAACCTGGAAGTCTACCGCCTTGATGGCACAGAAGGCTCCCCGGACGCCAAACTGACCAACCTTTCACAATCGGACGCCACCGATTGTCGCCCCAGCCGCTCCCCGAACGATGCTTATGTTGTTTTCCAATCCAACCGCGACGGCAATATCGAACTCTACCTGACCGGCTCAAATGGCGGTACTCCTGCACGGTTGACCAGTACAACATCCAACAACATCAACCCCATGTTCGGACCCGACAACAAAACCGTCGCCTTCCAGTCTGACCGCAACGGCAACTGGGATATCTTCACCATCAACATGGCCACAGGTGCGGAACAACAGCTCACCAGCGATCCCGCCGATGATGTCAATCCGTTCTATTCCCCCGATCTGCGATGGATCGTCTTCCAGTCAAATCGCAACGGCAACTGGGACCTCTACCTGCTCGACACCACCACCGGTAACGAGTTCCAACTGGTTGCAACTGATGCCGATGACATCTTCCCGGCCTGGTCACCCAATGGCAAATACATTGCCTACCTCTCCAACCTGGAGGATGGCATCTGGAACCTGTATGTGATCACTGTGGAAACCCGCGAGATCCTGCAAATCACATTCGGCGATGGTGATACCGGCAACCACACCTGGTCTCCGGAAGGCGAGCGCATTGCCTATCAGTCCACCCGCAATGGCAACCTGGATATCTACACCTTCGACATGCGCGATGGAAAGGAATATCGCCTGACTGATTTCGAGGGCCCGGATAGCTCCCCCACCTGGGATTGCGGCGGAACCAACATCGCCTTCACATCCACCCGCGATGGCAACCCCAATGTACTCCAGGTTTTCTGGAAGGGCGGCCCGCAAAGCAACCTGACCATCCATCCCTCCACAGACAAGTGGTCCGAGTGGTCTCCTGCCAAGGAACCCGGCAGCCGCGGGGAATAAACTCTTTCAGAAAATAACAAGTGAAGATAGGGCTGTCCATCAGGACAGCTCTATTTTATTCTCGGCAATATGAGAAAGATATACGCTCTGAGTTGCCAACCCGATCACCATTCATCAAAATACTCAAACGGCACTTTACATCATGATACATAACACTTGACACATAACCTTTGGTATATGAAACTTGACACAGGACAAGACGGAGAACATACTTATGACAACCTATAAGTTCCCCCATAATTTTCTCTGGGGCGCGGCAACCGCATCCTACCAGGTCGAAGGCGCCTGGATCGAAGATGGCAAGGGAGAATCCATCTGGGATCGCTTCAGCCATACGCCCGGCAAGATCGAAGACGGATCAACAGGCGACGTTGCTTGCGACCACTACCATTGTTACCAGGAAGACATCGACCTGATGCGCCGCCTGGGACTCAAAGCCTACCGCTTCAGCACCGCCTGGACGCGTGTCCTGCCTGCTGGTCGCGGGCGGATCAATGCCCCCGGCCTGGATTTCTATGACCGCCTCGTGGACGCCCTGTGCGCTGCCAATATCGAACCCTTCCTGACCCTTTATCACTGGGATTTGCCATATTCACTACACGAAAAAGGTGGTTGGACAAACCGGGATGTGGCCTTCACCTTTGCCGATTACGCCGCCCTGATGGTCAAGCGCCTGGGCGACCGGGTGAAATACTGGACAACCTTCAATGAGCCCGGCGTGGTCATTTTCGACGGCTACCTGTTCGGCGAACACGCCCCCGGTATCCAGGATCCCAAATCAGCCTACCAGGTTGGGCATCATCTTATGCTGGCACACGGACTGGCCGTGCAGGCCATGCGCGGCATCGCGCCGCACCTGAAATACGGCATCGTTCTCAACCAATGGATGGCTGACCCTGCCTCTGACGATCCGGCTGACATCGACGCAGCGCAGACCGCCTGGAACCGCAACGAGCCGCTCTTCCTGGATGCCATTTTCAAAGGCCACTACCCGCCACAAACTTTTGACCTGCTGGGCGATAACATGCCCAAGATCAAAGACGGCGATATGGCGCTCATCTCCCAGCGATTGGATTACCTGGGCTTGAACTTCTATTCCCGCAACCTGGTCAGCGCCGAGGGCAATATCTCCCCCGTGCCCGGCTCAGAATACACCGAGATGGGCTGGGAAGTGTGCGCGCCCGCCCTGCGCCGACTGCTCAACAAGATCAGCAATGAGTACAAGCTGCCGCCGATCTACATCACCGAGAACGGCGCGGCCTTCAAGGATGCAGTGACCCCGGATGGTAAAATCCACGATGAGCGCCGCCTGGATTATCTCCGCCAGCACTTCATCCAGACCCGCCTTGCCATGCAGGATGGCGTGGATGTACGCGGCTACTTCGTCTGGTCGCTGCTCGATAACTTCGAATGGGGACACGGCTTCACCAAGCGCTTCGGCCTTATCCGCGTGGATTACGAGAACCAGAAGCGCACCATCAAGGATTCGGGAGAATGGTATGCGGAAGTGATACGGAAAAACGAAGTCAGCGAATGACCTCACCCGCCACTGAAATCTGAAACAGGAGCACTAACATGACACTTCCTACAAAGATCGTCGTCATCGGCGCTGGCAGCGCCTCGTTCGGCGAAAACACCCTCTCGGCCCTGATGCGTTCCAGGAAGTTGCGCGGCTCGACCCTGGCACTGGTGGATCGCAATGCCGATACACTGGATACCGTCAAACGCTTGGCAGAACGGCTCAACCGGGAATGGGATTCTGGCATCACCATTAATGCCTACACGAAACACAGGGAAGCTCTCGATAGCCAAACAAAGTTCGTTGTTTCGGCCATCGAAGTGGGGGCGCGCGAAGGATTATGGCGGAAGGATTTCGAAATCCCGCTCCGGTTCGGGGTCCGGCAGCCGTATGCGGAAAACGGCGGTCCCGGCGGGTTTGCCCATGCCGCCCGCAACATCGGCCCGGTAATGGAAATTGCCCATGATATGGAACGAGCCTGCCCGGATGCATGGTTCATCAATTTCACCAACCCGATGATCCGCATCTGCGATACGGTCAACCGGCACAGCAAGATCCGGTCGGTTGGGTTGTGCCACCAGATTTTCATTGCGTATGTCATGGCTGGCATGGCACTGGGCAAAGATCTGGGCTTCGAGATTCCTGAAGGCATCGAGGGGATGCACGCCCACCCATCCCAGTATGCCCTGCACGACCAGGTAAAACGCCAGGCCGTGCCGCGGCTGGACATCCGCGCCGCCGGGCTGAACCATTTCTCGTGGATCATATCCATCCGCGACCGGCAGACCGGCGAAGATCTTTACCCGCTCTTCCGGAAACGCTTCTTCGAACTCGACCCGGTATTCGAACCACTTACCCGCCGCGTATTCGAGGCCTTCGGTTTGTTCCCCGTCCCTGGTGATACGCACCTGTGCGAGTACCTGCCCTGGGTCAGCGACCCGGTCACCAGACCTTGGGTGAAATATAACCTCCGCCTCTACGATTGGGATCTGAACGCCGCCATCCGCGAGTTCGAACACGAACGCCTGAAAAGCATGGCAGATGGCGAGATGACGATCTCCGGGCTGGAAGACACCGATTCCGAGGGCGCACTGGAAATGATCGAAAACATAGCTGGCGCCAGTACGCATTATCATCTCGCGGCGAACCTTCGCAACGAGGGGCAGATTGCCAACCTGCCGCCCAACTGTACCGTTGAAACACCCGTGGTGGTTGATGGCGATGGCCTTCACCCGGTCCACATGGGTGCGTTCCCCGAACCAGTGGCGGAACTCCTGCGGCGCGAAGCAACCGTTGCACAGTTGTGCGTGGACGCGGCTGTGGAGGGCGACCGCCAAAAAGCCCTGCAATGCCTGTTGTTGGACCCGGTCATCACCGACTTCGAAACCGCCAAACAGGTGCTGGATGCATACCTGGCCGAGTACAAGGAGTACCTGCCGCAGTTTTGGAAGTAACGTTCTCGCGTTTGCATGTTGGAAAGTAGCAGGTTGATGAACACCATTTGGAATCTCCCCGTTACCCACCTGATGTCCTTCTCGGAAATTGACGAGAAAAGGAATGTCCTGCTTGTCACCTCTGCACCTGCCTGGAACGCCGTGAAAGATTCTTTGCGCGGGCTGAATATTGCCTTCGCGCTCGAAGCGACGGAAGCGACGACCGAGCATTGGGACAAACTTTTGGACTCCGGCGGCTTGCTGCCGAAAATGCGGGAGCAAGCTCCCGCACAAGTGGTCTATTCTGTCGGCGGCGGACTTGTGGCAGATGCCGCCAAATACATGGCCGCCAGACTTGGCCTGCCACTGGTGATGCTGCCGACTGCCCTATCCGTGGATGCATTCCTTACATCAGCTTCAGGCATTCGGCGGGATGGATGCGTGTACTACATCGAAACCAAGCCGCCCGAAACCCTGATCCTCGACCTGGATGTGATCGCCGCGGCCCCGGAATGGATCCGCGCCGCAGGGATCACAGACGTGCTTTCCATCGCCGCCGGCTGCTGGGATTGGAAGTTCGCTCACGAACAGGGCAAGAATCCGCCCGGGATGGAATTCATATCATGGGTCTACGAGAATGCCCAAAGCATCCTGCATGGTGCGCTGGATTGCGCTGAAGCCGCCGGACGCGGCGACAGGGATGGCCTGAAGACGCTGTACGACTGCCTGGCCATGGAAGTGCAGCTTTGCAACCAGATCGGTCATGCCCGCCCGGAAGAAGGCAGCGAACATTACTTTGCTTACTGCGCCGAAAACCTGACCGGCCCTGGCTGGCCTCACGGCGACCTGGTCGGGCCGGGAATCAGGATCATGGCCCGCTTGCAGGGGCAGGATACAGATCCGCTTGAAGCCGCGCTGAAAGCCTGCCACATCCCACTCGATCGCATCCCCCCAAAGATCATTCAGCAGACATTGCATGACTTGCCCGGCTATGTCAACAAGCATAACCTGCCATATGGGATTGCCCACGAATTGGAGAATCTATGACTATAAAAATCGCTTTCACGGGAGCCGGCTATATCGCCCATATTCACGCCCAGGCAGCTCAAAACCAGCCCAATGTCGAATTGGTGGCCGTTGTAGAGAAGTTTTCAGACAAGTCGAAGGCCTTTTCGGAGAAATTCGGGGTGAAGTGCTGCTACACATCCGTGGATGAATTGCTGGCTGAGGGCGGCGTGGATGCGCTGGTGGTGTGCACGCCCAACTTCCTGCACGCTCCCCAGGCCATCGCCGCCTTGAATGCTGGCGTTCATGTGATGGTGGAGAAACCGATGGCCATGGACGCTGCCGAGGCGGAGCGGATGTGCGCAGCAGCGGAAAGCTCCGGCGCGGTACTGATGGTGGCACACTGCTGGCGCTTCGATGAAGATGTGCTGTGGCTCAAGGGACAAGCACCGAAACTCGGGAAGATCATCCGCACCAAGGGATACGGCGTACACACCCACTGGGGGCCTGCGGGCTGGTTCACGCAGAAGGAGTTGGCCGGCGGCGGGGCAATGGCCGACATGGGCATCCACGCCCTGGATACAGCCCGCTTCCTGCTCGGTGATCCGCAGCCGGTTTCCGTGTATGCAAAGATCGGCACCTACTACAAGGATTTCGATGTGGATGATACCGGCGTGATCCTCGTCAACTGGGATAATGGCGCCACATCCTACATCGAATCCGGCTGGTGGCAGCCGCATTCGGATGGGCCTGAAGCGGCCACCCAGCTCTACGGCACACAGGGCTTCGGGCAACTTTTCCCAACGAAATTGGAATTGCCCAATATCCAAGAGGGGAAACTGGATATCATCGATTCGGGCCTGCCTTTTCCCCGCCCAGAACACTGCCCACAATCCATGTATGACGCCCAGATGGCGTATTTCATCGAGTGCATCCATTCTGGCCAGAAGCCGTTTCCCGGCGGTATGGAGGGATGGATAAACACGAAAGTGGTGGATGCTGCGTATGAAAGTGCAGCGACAGGGAACGTTGTGGAGATCAATTAAATGTTGCGCCTTGCTGTCATTGCCGACATCCATGGAATGTTACCCGCATTGGATACAGCACTGGAAGAGATTGCGAAAGAAAATGTAAAAGGGATCATCGTTGCAGGCGACATGGTGGCCGGACCAAACCCCGTTGAAGTGATAAACCGGCTTCGTGAATTCAATACCTGGATGATTCGAGGCAATAACGAGAACTACATTTTACAATTTGCTCGTGGGGAGGCTCCCGATTGGTGGTATACGGCTCGGCAATGGTCTTTCATGCTTTGGAATTACCGGCGAATGGATAAAAATACTCTGAGTATCATAGGAGCCCTTCCTGAACAGAGAACGATAAATATCCCAGATACAGAACCCATCCACGTTGTTCATGGTTCACCGCGTAATGTGTCTGAATTGGTGTATCCCGACAAAGATATATCCATCCTGGACCTCGCCATTGAATCTGTTCCAGAACCTGTTTTAGTTCTTGGGCACACCCACATTCCCTGGCAAATGCGGCGCAATGGTTCTCTGGCGCTAAATCCCGGGTCCATTTGTGCTACATTGACCGGAAGAACAGGCGGTAGCTATGCCATCCTTTCATGGGAAGAGGGGCAGTGGAGAGTAGAATTAAGAGAGCATCACTACGATACGGAACTGGCTAGAAAAGCATTTGAAGAAACAGGCCTGCTGGAGGAAGGCGGCGCTTTTGCCGAACGTTGGCTGCACGACATCGAATCAGGGAAAAATACATTGCCGCGTTTTGTTGAATATGCATACCAACAAGCCGCAGAAGCAGGTTATCCGGATTCTCCCTTTGTACCAGATGATATTTGGGAGGATGCCGCCAGGTCATTCAACGAATCATACAAAAGAGGTTTGCAATGAAAATCACAGTCATCGGCGGCGGCTCGACCTACACACCTGAACTGGTCAACGGCTTCCTCGCCAGGGTGGACCGCCTGCCGCTCGAAGAACTCTGGCTGATGGATATCGATGCCGAACGCTTGGATATTGTCGGCGGCTTTGCCCAGCGCATGGTGGCTGCAAAGGGCAAACCCTTCGAGGTGATCCTGTCCACGGACCAGCGGGAAGCCATCCGCGGCGCATCCTACGTGATCACCCAATTGCGGGTTGGGCAGATGCCGGCCCGCCGCAGCGACGAGTATCTCGGCAAGCGCCACGGGCTGATCGGCCAGGAGACCACCGGCGTAGGCGGGATGGCCAAAGCCCTGCGCACCATCCCGGTGATCCTGGATATCGTCAGGGATATGCGTGAGACAGCCCCCAACGCCCTGCTGCTCAACTTCACCAACCCGGCCGGCCTGGTGACCGAAGCCCTGAGCCGCCACGCCCCAGATGTCCCGGCGGTGGGTGTCTGCAATGTGGGCATCACCACCAAGATGGAAATCCTGGAGGGCATGGAGAAGTTCACCAGCCAGAAAGTCGAAGACAGCCGCGCCGTGCTGAAAACGCTCGGCCTGAACCATCTCACCTGGCACTATGGCTTTACCATCGATGGGGAAGACATGTGGCCGGTCCTTTTCCCGGCATACCTCGAACAGGTGCGGCAGGAGGAAGAGTCTGAGTTCGATATCCGCACCCTGGAAACACTGGGCATGATGCCCAATTATTACCTGCAATACTTCTACTACACCGGGAAGAAACTGGCCGCCCAGGGGAAGTGGCCGCCCTCCCGCGCCGATGAGGTGATGGAGATCGAAAAGAACCTGCTGCGGGAATACGCCGACCCCGGCTTGACCGAGCCCCCCGCTGACCTGATGAAGCGCGGCGGGGCATACTACTCCACCCTGGCGACCCAGTTGATCGATTCACACTATAATGACCTGGGCCAGGTGCATGTGGTCAATGTGCCGCACCGGGGCGCAATCCCCGGCTGGCCTGCGGACTGGGTCCTGGAAATGCCCTGTACAGTGGATCGGGAAGGCATCCATCCCATCCCGGCTGAGCCGCTGCCGCCCGCCTGCTTCGGGTTGATCGCCCAGGTGAAAATGTACGAACTCCTGACCGTCGAAGCAGCCGTACATGGTGACCGTGAGGCTGCCTACCAGGCCTTGCTGGCTCATCCAATCGGGCCAAGCGCGGATAAGGTCCAGGAAGTGCTGGATGATATGCTGGAAACGAACAGGCAATATCTACCACAGTTTTTTGAATAGCCATGCTGGTCTCGATACGTGCTACGCACTACTCGACCAGCTAATAACAACCAAGGAGATGAATAATGAACCCTAATCCTATCCTCAAGAAACTCGGCTTTTCCAACACCGACCGCCTGGTTATCCTCCACACCGACGATATCGGCATGTGCCAGGCATCCATCACCGCTTACGCTAACCTGTGGGAGTTCGGCGGGATCTCATCCGGCGCGATCATGATGCCCTGCCCATGGGCAAGAGCCGCAGCTGAATACTGCCGGGCACATCCCGGCGTGGACATGGGCGTGCACGCCACACTGACCGCCGAATGGGAGCATTACCGCTGGAGTCCAATCTCGACCCGCGATCCGGGTAGCGGTCTGATGGATTCAGATGGATTTTTCTACAGCACAACGGAAGCCGCCCAGGCCAACGGCGACCCGGAAGCCGTCCTGGTGGAACTCCAGGCCCAGGTCAGGAAAGCCCAGGAATGGGGCGTGGATATCACCCACGTGGACACCCACATGGGGACCGTCGCATCGCCAAAGTTCATCGCGGCCTATTTGCAATCCGCCATGCAGGTCGGTGTGCCGGCCATGATCCCGCGCGCCGGCGCGAGCGTCTACCAGGAAAGGGATCTGGGCCCTGAAACGATAGCGTTGTTCACAAACTTCATAAACCAAGTGGAGGAACAGGGCATGCCCTTGGTGGATGACTTGATCGGCATGCCACTTGATCAGCCGGAAGGCCAGATCGAGATTGCCAAGCAGCTACTGGGCAATTTGAAACCCGGCGTAACCCATTTCATCTTCCACCCATCCGTGGATACCCCTGAACTGCGCGCCATCTGCCCCGATTGGCCCAGCCGGGTTGCCAACTACGAGACCTTCATGAGCCAGGAGGTCAAGGATTTCATCAAGAACGCTGGCATCCAGGTGATCGGTTACCGGGATCTGCGCAACCTTATCCGCCAATAACATCGGAGACCAGATGAACACCACCCAACCCGAGTTCACCACCAGCCGCAAGACCCGCATCCTGTACTCGCTCACCAGCCTGGGAGTGGCAACACCTGCCGAGGCTATTTCGGGCATCATCGCTTTCTACATCGTGGATGTCATGAACCTGCCAGCCACCTGGTTCGCCACCTTCTGGTTCTTCTACACGATCTACAATGCTTTCAATAACCCGGCGCTTGGCTACCTATCCGACCGGACGCGCTCGCGTTGGGGCAGGCGCATCCCCTATGTGCTCTTCGGTGGTTTGCCCTATGCCGTAGCCTTTGCCCTGTTATTCACCGCTCCCTTCGATGGGAAAGATAATCCGGTGGGACTCTTGGTGTACTTTGGCATAGCAATTATCGCCTGGGAAGGTATTTACACAGCCATCGCTACTGGTTATTATGGCTTGTTGCCGGAGATGTTCCCCAGTTACCGTGAGCGGACCGATGTGGCCGCCAAGATGAACATTTTCCAAACAGTTGCCCTGGTTTTAGGAGCAGCCCTGCCCCCCCTGCTGGCTGAGATCCTCGGTTGGCCGGGAATGGCGACTGTATTGGCAGTTATTTCAGTTATTGCCATCTATGCAGGTTACCCGGCTCTATTCGAACGCACGGACTTGAAGAAGGATACCAGCTTCCCATTCAGTGCAGCGCTCAAAGCTACCTTTCTCAACCGCAGTTACCTTACAGCGGCCGGGGCGCAGGCCATGCGCTTCTTCGCCACGGGTTTGCTCCAGACAGGTATCCTGTTCTACTTAAAGTACTCTCTAAAAGTGGATGAAAGCCTGGCCACCGTTATTCTGGGCATTGCCTTCCTGGTAGCCATGGTTTCACTCTATCCCTGGCGTAACTGGGTGGCCAACAAACTCGACTCGCGCCGCACGCTCATGATCGCCAACGCCGTGATGATCCTTGGCATTGTACCAATGGGCTTCTCGCCTAACATCATTTTCACTTATATCACCGCTGTGATCGTTGGCATTGGTCTTGGCGGTCTGGTGTTGATCGGCGATGTGATCATGACCGAGGTTGTGGATGAGGATGAAGTCAAAACCGGGCATCAACGCGCCGGGATGTACTTCGGGATGAGCGGGTTTTTGATCACATTGAGTGGTTTGCTGGTCTCGACTGTCTTCGGGCTGATGATGCCTGCCTTCGGTTACGATACCCTTCTGGATGTTCAGCCTGCGTCTGTGGAACTTGGATTCCGCCTGTTCCTGACCATCCCGACCAGCATCGGTTTCCTGCTGGCAATCTTCCTTCTCTGGCTCTATCCTTTGCATGGCAAGAGGTTGAAAGATATCAAAGACACGCTGGAAGCCAAAAAAGCCGCTGTTGATAAACTTGCTGCCACGGAGTAAGCATGCGTTATTTTCTTGGTATCGATGTCGGTTCATCCAAAACCCATGCCCTGATCGCAGATGAAACCGGGCGCTGCGCTGGCTTTGGCAAAGCCTGGGGCGGCAACTACCAATCCGTTGGCTACGATGGGCTGGTTGAAGCACTGAAAATTTCCTTCGAGCAGGCAGGCGAAATGGCTCATGTGACTGCCAATCAAATCGTCGGCGCAGGCTTCGGCGTTTCCGGTTATGACTTTCCGTCCGACCGGAACCAGCACCTGGAATCCATCGCCATATTGGGCCTTTCCTGTCCGGTCGAGGTGGTCAATGATGGCGTCAATGGCCTGCTGGCCGGGACCACCCACGGGGTCGGCGTGAACGTGACCGCCGGTTCCAGCGTGAACTGCCGGGGGCGCGGCCCGGATGGTTGCGAGGGCCGCATCGTCGGCAATGGGGTGGCCTTTGGCGAATTCGGCGGCGGGTTCGAGATCGCCTGGAAGGGCCTGCACATGGTCAACTACGCCTGGATCAGGC
>JBFYSM010000279.1:0-6450 GCA_041301605.1 Chloroflexota bacterium
ACCCATCCACTTCAGGCATATTGATATCCATCAAGATGATGTTGGGCTGTACTTGCTGGGCAAGCGCCATGGCCTGATTTGGGTTGGCGCACTCGATGACGGTGAAGCCATCTGCTTCCAGAACACGCCGGATCAACATGCGGTTGTCAACGTTATCTTCGATGTAAAGAACGATTCCCTTTGCAGACATGTGGTAGAAGCCTCCGGTAGCGTTATTCTAGCATGCCTGTTTTTCCATCACATAACAGCAACCTTGCAATCGAACACCTGACAGAACTGAAAAGAAAAACCGGAAGCACTGTGTCTTCCGGTTTTGAGCGGGCGATGGGATTCGAACCCACGATATCATGCTTGGGAAGCATGCGTTCTACCACTGAACTACGCCCGCGAAGTAAGGGGATTATACCAGCCCAAAAAAGGCTGTCAAGACTCGCGCCCGAGCAACCGTTGGGCGAGATCGTACAATGCTTGACCCGCATCCCCCTGCGGGTTAGCAAGACGCAGCGCTTTCAAGGCCAGGTCGGTCATCTGGTCGGACATTTCCTGGGTGTACAGTTGAGCGCCTTCCTCGGTCAATTTTTGGGACATAGAAGCCGCTTCATCCCCCCGGATGGGACCCTCCTGCCAGCGTTTGGCGAACGCCCCGGCCTTTTCCAGCCCGTACAATACAGGGAGGGACTTTTTGCCTGCCACCAGGTCCGATTTGTTGGATTTACCCGTGAGCGCGCTGTTGCCCCAGATGCCCAGGTAATCATCCCGTACCTGGAACGCCAGACCGAGGTAGTGGCCAAAATCCCGGTAGGCCTCGCAGGCTGCCTCGTCCGCGCCGCCCAGGATGGCGCCGATGTGTGTGCATGCCGAGAGCAGGGCAGCAGTCTTGCCGGCGACCATTGGCCAATAATCTTCAATCGGCAGGTCGGTGCGGGTTTCGTAGGATATATCCAGGAACTGGCCGCGGGTCAGATCGAGGCAGGTGGCGTGCAGGATCTTGGCAACCTTCAGAATGGTATCGGCAGGGAAGCGTTCTTCCAGGTCAGAAATGGCCAGGTTTGCCAGGACGAATAAGCCATCCCCGGCGTTGATGCCCTGCGCCAGGCCCCATTTCTTCCAGACTGTCTCCCGGCCGCGGCGCAGGCCGGAATTGTCCTGGATATCATCGTGGACAAGGGAAAAATTGTGGATGAGTTCCACCGCGGCTGCCGCGGGTGCTGCGCGTAGCCAATCTGTGCCATTGGCGGCAACGGTCAACAGCAACAACAATGGGCGGAGACGTTTGCCCTGCGCCTCGGGGCCGGATCCCGCGCCGGACCAGCCCATGTGGTAGGTCAGCATCTCGTGGAAGGGACGCGTGCGCGCTTCATCCAGGCGGGCCACCTGGCGCTGGAGTTCGGTTTCGATGGCGGGGAGGATGATTTCTGTGATCGGTTTCAGGCTCATGTTGCCTCCGGCTGGTGTTTGAGATCGTGGATGATATTTTCGATTCCGGCAATCACGCCATTGATGTTGTGGCGAATGTCATCATTCGTACACCTGAACATGCGGTATCCAAGCGATTCAAGATAAGCTGTACGGGCGGCATCATATTCCTGTTGGTTATCTTCAAAGTGACTGGGTCCATCCACCTCGATGCAAAGTTTCACTTCGGCGCAGTAGAAATCGATGATGAATGGGCCAACCGGGTGCTGACGGCGGAACTTGTAACCAAAGTTGCGATTGCGCAGAGCATGCCAGAGTGTCGCCTCGGCGGGTGTCTGCGGGTGGCGGAGTTCGCGGGCGCGGGCGAGGATGGCGGGGAGGATGCGGTGACGAGGTTCTTTCATTAGCTTTCTGGTGCGACCCTCACCCTAACCCTCTCCCTTGCAGGGAGAGGGGGCAGGATGGCGCAACTTCCCTCTCCCCGAAGGGGAGAGGGGCAGGGTGAGGGGTTAGTCATGTGATTTCAAAATCTCCTTCATTCAACCCCCTCCGCCGCTTTGCGGACATCCTTCAGGATGCCCTCCAGATCGCATTTGGTCAGTTCATCGAACAGACGCAAGGTTGCCTTCACGATTCCCGCGTGCGGCGCGATCTTACGCGCCTTGCGGAAGGTTTCGATGGCTTGTTGACGATAGACCACAGACGACCGACCACCGTCCGCGGTCTGTTGTCCATCGTCCGTCGTCTGTCGTCCGTCGTCACGAGCGCACAGCGCGAGCCCGCACAACGCCAATCCCTTCGCATCCAGCGCGGAATAATACTCCGCCGTCTTGGACAGAATCTCATCCGCCTGCCCGATCGCGCGGACAAAGGCTCCTCGTGCCGCGACCTCATCCCCCTGCCGCAAGGCGATGATTCCGTGCAGGGCGTTTCCACTATAATCATTGCCTTGCATGTCATATTGCAATGCGGCTTCAATGGTGGTGCGGGCATTAAACAAATCATTTTGAAAAAGATAGGCTCCTGCCAAGTTGCAACGAGTACTATTCTGTATGCTAGGTTGGAGAATTTTTTCCGATATTTCAACCGCTTCCCTGAAACACTTCACATACAATTCCATTTCGCCAAGTTCAAAATAGTTGGCGCCCATGATACTTAGAGCCCATGCCTTATCCCCTTGACTATTGAATTCTTCGATAATTCTCATTGCCTCTTCACAACATTCAATTGATTTGCTGTATTTTCCTAGATTGCTATAAGTATCTCCTAATTCAATCAAAGCATTTTCTTCGCCCTTGAAGTCAATAACAAAAGAATCGGTCAGGATGCGATCCTTGACCGATTCAAAGTATTCAGCGATATTCATTTTGGATTCTCGCTGGTGAGAAATTCCAGCCGTTTCCGCAGGTTATCTGCCATTTGCGCCAGCGATGCCCATTCAGCATAGTCCATACGATCATCGGTTTTCCCCGCCTGCCACTGACGAAAGAAACCTGCTGTGGACATTTTATATTTGCGCTCGAACCTTTTCATATCTTTCTCGGTTGCGCCAAGATCAAGCTGGATTTGGTTGACTTCTAGTTCCAAAACCTTGTTTAAATTGCGGGCGGTTGTTTCGCTCACCTGTCCACGTTCGTAAAGTTTTACCAATTTACCGACTTGCTTTTTGGCGCTGGTTGATGTGTAAAGAGTCATGGTGAATATCCTTTCTCAAAACCAAATGGTCATCTCTCATTGACCGTGGAACAAATCTTATCTTCTGGCATGGGCTTCTTCCCTGGTCAGAGGATGGAATCCTTTCACTTTCAAGGGGTGGGCCATTAATTCATCGAGATAACCAGCCGCTTTTACTTTGGAGTTTTCAGCAACCAGAATAACGCGCACGTTATCCGTGAATTTTCCTTGATATTTCTTGGGAACTTCGATGAAGCCATTTTTAATTCGGGTTTTGAATTGTACGGTTTCCATAAGCTACCTCATTCTCAATTATACAACCTTAGCATGCCACCAATTTCCCAACCTTCAACCCTTCGACACTCCTTGCAGTCGCAGGGCAAGCCCTCCCAACCTTCCAACTCCCGTCGCAAACATCGTGACCTCGATTTGCTTTTTCGTCAACCGCATCAATTCAATAGTTTTCTCTGTCGAAACCGCCGCGGCTTTGAGGAATTGCCCCGCCATGCATCCCAAGGTTGCGCCCAGGGCGATGCACTTGGCGATGTCGAGCCCATCTTTAAGTCCGCCGCTGGCGAAAACCGTCATATCGGGGACGGCTTTCTTGACATTTAAAATTGAATCTGATGTTGGAATACCCCAGCCGACAAACGTCGCGGCGAGTTGACGGGTGAATTCATCGGGGGCGCGATGCATTTCCACCTGGGACCAGGATGTGCCGCCCGCGCCGGCCACATCGATGGCACTTACGCCGCAATCGGCCAGGAGTTTGGCTGTCCGTTCGGAGATGCCCCAACCAACTTCTTTGGCAATGACAGGCACTTCGATCTTCTTGCAGACTTCTTCGATCTTCTTTGCGAGACCTGCGAAGTTGGTGTCGCCTGCATCCTGCACCGCTTCCTGTAAAGGATTGAGATGCAAAATCAGTGCATCGGCTTCGATCATATCCACAGCACGGCGGCATTCGTCGATTCCGTAGCCGTAGTTCAACTGCACCGCGCCCAGGTTGGCGAAGAGCAGGATTTCGGGGGCAACTTTACGGGCAATGGCAAAGGTGGGGATTTGTATCGGGTCTTCGATGGCGGCACGCTGTGAGCCGACCCCCATGGCGAGGTTGCATTCCTGGGCGGCTTCCGCCAGGCGCCGGTTGATCAGGCCAGCCTCCTCGGTTCCGCCGGTCATCGAGCTGACCAGGATGGGGGCATTCATTTTTTTGCCGAACAGGCTGAGGGTCGTATCGATCCGCGCCAGGTCGAGTTCAGGCAGGGCTTCGTGGATGAAGTGATAGTTCTCCAGCCCGGTTGTCAGCCCGGAGCGGACATCCTTCTCCAGGTTGATCTGGATATGGTCGGCTTTGCGTTGGTCGATCGTGGATTGAGTAGAACGAGTGTTCGCCTGCCCCGTAGTTTTTCGCGGGGTTTCGCTCGGTTCGAAATCCGGCGCAACTTTTGGCATGGGTCTGTGTTCCTTCACTCAGAATTCTGCGCTTGACATGCCCGCAACTCGGGTTACAATAAGCGCAACCAGAAACCGTTACAGGAGGATGATATGGCAAGCACTTTTGATGAGGTCAAGGCAGTCATCGTGGATATCCTTGGGGCTGATGAGAGCAAGGTCGAACTGGAAGCCCGTTTCCGCGAGGAACTGGAAGCCGATTCGTTGGACCTGGTCGAGTTGATCATGGCCTTCGAAGACAAGTTCGGCGCCGAGATCTCCGATGAAGACGCCCAGAAGATCACCACCGTGGGCGATGCGGTCAAGTACATCGACGTGCGCAAGAAGTAATCCGCTTGCAGTGATTATAACGTAGAGACGCCCGGCGAGGGCGTCTTTGCAATTAAAAAGCAGAGATCGGGTCTCTTTCGGAGAGACCCGGTCTCTGATAATCTTTGGTTATTTGAGCAAGGATGGAATTTCTTCCGGGTGTTTGGCGACTTTGACGCCCGCCGCTTCGAGCGCTTTGACCTTGTCGGCGGCGGTGCCGGAGCCGCCTTCGATGATGGCGCCGGCGTGCCCCATGCGCTTGCCGGGAGGGGCGGTCTGCCCGGCGATGAAGGAGACGACCGGTTTGGTCATGCGGGAGGCGATGAACTGGGCGGCTTTCTCCTCGTCCGTGCCGCCGATCTCGCCGATCATAACGACTTTCTCGGTGTTTGGGTCGGCTTCGAAGGCATCCAGGCAATCGATGAAATTGGTGCCATTGATCGGGTCGCCGCCGATGCCCACGCAGGTTGTGGCGCCCATACCTTCCTGCATCAGGGCGTAAAGCACCTCGTAGGTGAGTGTGCCGGAGCGCGAGACGCAGCCCACATTGCCGGGGATGGCGATGTTGCCGGGGATGATGCCTACCTTGGTTTCTCCGGGGGTCAGCAGGCCGGGGCAGTTCGGGCCGAGCAGGCGGACTTTCTTCTGATCCAGGTATTCACGGACGCGCATCATATCCTGGACGGGTACACCTTCCGTGATGCAGACGATGAACGGAACACCGGCATCGGCTGCCTCGTACATGGCGTCCGGGGCGAAGCGGGCCGGGACGAAGATGATGGATGCATTCGCTCCAGTCGCTTCCACCGCGGCGCGGCATGAATCGAACACCGGAACCTTGCCGTCCAGCACCCATTCGCCGCCCTTTCCGGGGGTGACACCGGCGACAACCTGCGTGCCGTAAGCGACCATTTGCTGGGTATGGAAGAGGCCTTCACCACCGGTAATGCCCTGCACCAGCAGGCGGGTATTCTTATCAACAAAGATGCTCATTGTAGGCCTCCTATGCCTTTGCCGCCGCGACCGCTTTTTGGGCTGCATCGGCGAGGGTATTTGCGGTGATCATGTTTGCATCCGCGATCAGGCGCTGGCCTTCCTCGGCGTTGGTGCCGACCAGGCGTACAACCATCGGGATGTTGGGCTTGACTTCAGCCAGGGCGGCCAGGATGCCTTTTGCCACCTCGTCGCAGCGGGTGATGCCGCCGAAGATATTGAACAGGATGGCCTTCACGTTCTTATCGGACAGGATGATGCGGAGCGCGGCAGCAACTTTCTCTGCGCTGGCGCCGCCGCCGATATCCAGGAAGTTGGCCGGTTCGCCGCCGAACAGCTTGATGATATCCATGGTGGTCATGGCCAGCCCGGCGCCGTTGACCATGCAGCCGATCTGCCCATCCAGCTTGATGAACGACAGGCCATACTTGCGGGCTTCGGTCTCAGCTGCAGCTTCCTCGTCCAGGTCGCGCATCTCGGCTAGGTCGGGGTGGCGGAAAAGGGCATTATCGTCCAGCAGCATCTTGCCATCCACAGCGACCAGTTGCTTGTTATCTTTGGTGATAACCAGCGGATTGATCTCGGCCAGGGTGGCATCGCAAT
>JBFYSM010000285.1:0-3238 GCA_041301605.1 Chloroflexota bacterium
ACCAGCGCCGCGACCTGATGGTGGCCCTCCTGTGGGGCACCCCAATCGCCCTGGCCTTCGGCCTGCTGGCCGCCCTGGGCACCACCCTGACCACCATGATCATCGCCGCCATTGGCACCTGGTATGGCGGCTGGGTGGATGGCATCATCCAGCGCATCACCGGGATCAATATGGTGCTGCCGCTCCTATCGATCCTGATCATGGTTGGCACATTCTATTCCACCAACATCTGGTTGATGCTGGGTGTGACGATCCTGTTGAACATCTTTGGGGCTGCAATCCTGAATTATCGCTCCATCTTCATGCAGGTGAAGGAATCCCCCTACATCGAAGCAGCTAGATCCTATGGCGCCAATGACTGGCGAATCATCATCCGTTACCTGGTGCCGCGCATCATCCCGCTGCTCATCCCCGGCCTGGTGACCCTGATCCCCACCTACGTGTTCCTGGAGGCCTCGCTGGCAGTGCTGGGGCTGGGTGATCCGACCCTGCCGACCTGGGGCAAGATCATCAACGATGCCCAGGGGAATGGCGCCCTGTACAACGGTTACTACTACTGGATATTGGAACCGGCTGTCCTGTTGATGTTTACCGGCCTGGCCTTTTCCTTGGTCGGATTCGCCCTGGACCGCATCTTCAACCCTAGACTGCGCCAAATGTAGCAGATCCTTCCATTGAGGCAACAAACACCCAGAGAGTGTGAGAGTTCTCTGGGTGTTTGATTTGCATTATCTGTCACGCAGGAACAAACGGATTGGAGCGTTTCTCCCAGCCAACTGTTGTTTCCGGCCCGTGACCCGATAACAGCCGCGTCCCATCCGGCAGGGTATAGATTTGCTCGCGGATGCTTGCATCCAGAGTCTCCCAATCCCCGCCGGGCAGGTCGGTGCGGCCCACGGAACCCTGGAAAATCAAATCACCACAAAAACATACGCTTTGCTGGGCACAGTAGAAAACCACCAAACCGGGTGTATGTCCCGGCGTATGGCGCACTTCGAATTCCAGGCTACCCAAACGCAGTACCTGTCCATGATACAACTCAATGGATGGCTTTGGGCCGGGATCGACATCGAAACCAAAGAGCATTGCCCCACCCTTGACCTGCCAGAGCGGCAGGTCAGCCGGGTGGAGGGCGACAGCCGGTCGAGGGTCCAGGCCTGCTGCAATAGCGGCCGCCCCGCCGATGTGGTCGAAATGGGCGTGCGTGTACCAGAGTCCGCCAATCTGCCAGTTGCGTCTTTCTGCTTCCGACAGGATGAGATGCCCATCCCAGGCCGGATCGATGACAACCGCCTCGCTGGTATCAGGATCGGCTATCAAGTAGGCGTTGGTGACTGCCGGGCCCAGGGTGAAGGTGACGATTTCCAACTTGGGTTACTCCATTGGCGCTGGATGGATGTCAACAGGTGCAGCGGATGGTACGGTCGCCTTCCCACCCGGCACGGCGATACCCGAAACCAGGATTGCCGCGCCGATCAGGATCAGGCTGACCCAGTACACCATGAGTGGATCGCGCGTATAAAGCAGGCCGGCCAGCAATGGAGCCAGCACGATCGCCAGGGAATTGAATGTCTCTGCGAACCCGTAAGCAAGTCCCATTTGGGATGAATGGGTCAGGGAACGCACCAGGGAGAATATGAAAGCCCGCGCCGCACGGTAGCCCCCCAGGATGAAGTAACCCAATGCATACCATTCCAGCCCGCTGCCGCGCCAGATGAGCAGGGTGAACAATGCCACACACACCTGCACCAGCACCAGGCCCAGGCGGGAGGACAGGAAACCGAGTACCAGGTTGAACAGGGCATTGCCGAACCCATTGATCGATCCCAGCAGGCCAATGGCGCTCAGGGTGAGGCCGCGCTCGTTTTCAAGGAATTTGGCAGTCAGCGGCTGAGGGAGATAGGTCACGAACATGATGAAGAATGATATGAAGAGAAAACCAATAAAGCGCGTATTGGTCAGCAGGTTGGCGGGTGGCGTCGAGGGATCGTGGTGGTCACGAGGCTGGGCATGCAGGAAGAACAGGACAACCGTCGAAACGATGAAAAGGCAGGCCGCAATAAAGTAGACTGTCCGCAGCCCGATTTGGTCGCCGATCCAGCCGCCGCTGATCGGACCGATGATAGCACCCAGGTTGAAGGAAGCGGACATCAATGTCATGGCGCGGGCGGGGGTCAATTTCCCACGCGCCGCGGTCACATAGCTGTTCAAAGGCGAGGAAACAAAAGCGGTCAGGCCGTACATCAGCATGCCTGCGATGAAGACAGGCAGGGTGCGGGCCAGTGCCATCACCCAGGTTGCAACCAGGCCCGAGGTCCAGGCGGCAATCAGCAGGGGTTTGCGCCCGATCCGGTCGGCCAGGTAGCCAGCCGGGATGTGCGCCACCATCATCGCTGCGCCAAAGGCAGAGTACACCGAGGCAATTGTCATCGTATCCGCGCCGAGTTGCTGGAGGTAGATGGGCTGGAAAACGAAGAACAGTCCCTCTCCAATCCCCCAGGTGAAGAGGGTAATGCACAGGAGGATGAAACTGGAACTCATGCGCGGGACACCCGCTCGATGAAACCGGCCGCCGCCTTGAAAACCGCCTCGCGTTGCGGTTCTTCCGTGACCACATGCCCACTGCCTTCCACCCACAGCATGGTTTTGTCAGATGTTCCAAGATCGCCATGGATTCTTTCCATGCTATCCTTGATCACATACCCATCGTCGCGTGAGTGCACCAGCAACACGGGCACCCTGACCATTGGCAGCGCAGCGCGCATCTCGGCCTGAAGGGCAACCAACTCGGCGATCGAGCGCACCGTGTTCTGCGGGTATGCCACGTGCTGCTTGAAAGATTCTTTATCGAACCAACCCGTGTCCGGCGGAACACCTTTGGCATTCTTGGGCATGAAGGGTTTCAGGTGCGCAATCAACTTGATGAAGCGCAGGCGCGGGTCATCGGGTAGTTTATAGGGCGTGGACATGGCCACCACCCCGGCCACTTCCAGCCGGGTGGACATCAGTAAGGACAGGATGCCACCCATCGAAAGCCCAACCAGGAAGATCTTTTCTGCCGCGCCGCCCTTCGACAGGCTCAGGACATCGCCCTTCGATGAGCTCAAGGCGCCGCGCAGGAGATGGAAGCCATCCTCGACCGAGGCCATCCAGTCCGTGTAGCGTGAGCGGATCATATCCTCGGGATGCGTGGCATGTCCCGCCAGGCGGATGCCGAGGCAGGTGTAGCCGTACTCAC
>JBFYSM010000291.1:0-4731 GCA_041301605.1 Chloroflexota bacterium
CGCGCCATCGCGGTCAAGCCGGAGGTGATCCTGTTCGATGAATCCACTTCGGCCCTGGACCCGATCGCAACCGGCCAGGTCGAAGACCTGATCGCCGATTTGAAGCAGGATTATACGATCGTCATTGTGACCCATAACATGCAGCAAGCCGGGCGGGTATCCGATTTTACCGGCCTGTTCTGGCTCGGCGAACTGGTGGAATTCGCCCCCACTGAGATCATCTTTACCGTCCCAAAGCAGGAATTGACGGAAGCATACCTGACAGGCAAGATGGGGTAGTAACCCAAAGCAACAGGAGGTTCGCATGATTTTCGAAATGGCAGACCTGGTTAAAATCGCCCTGGCGGTGGCAGCCGGCGGGCTGATCGGCCTGGAGCGCGAGTTCCGGGATAAATCGGCCGGTTTCCGGACCATGATCTTCATCTGCGTCGGCGCAACAGTATTCACGATCCTGTCCTCGCGCCTGGCAGCCGATAAGGACCCCACCCGCATCGCGGCCAACATCGTCACCGGGATTGGCTTCCTGGGCGCGGGAGCCATCCTGCGCGAGGGATTGAAGATCACGGGCCTGACCACCGCGGCAACGATCTGGCTGACCTCGGCGGTCGGGATGGCCATTGGCGGGGAGCAATACCTGACTGCAGGGATTATTGTCATCGCTGCATCGATGGTCTTGTGGATATTTCCCTATTTCGAATTTGCCATCGACCGCATCCGCGAAGAGATTTCCTACGAAGTTTCCTGCCCGGCAAACCTGGAAAAGGTGGAAGCAATCGAAGAAGAGATCCGCAGGCTGGGCCTGTTCATCCGCTCCAGCCAGCACACCCGGCAGGGGGATATCATGAGGTGCCGCTGGTCGATCGCCGGCTCACCCAGGAAACATGCCAAGCTGCAGTTGTTCCTGTTCAACTGCAAGGATGTATCAGAATTTACCTACTAGAAGAAATTGAGCGGCCTTTGGCCGCTCGAATTTTATCCCACCCAACCCCAGATGGCATATTGGGCGGAAAGGAACAGCGATCCGGCCAGAGAAATATACATGATGGCTCTTCTTATCCAAGGCCTCTGATCAACCGAAGGCAATGCCATGAAAACGGGGAAGAGCGCCAGAACGTAACGCGCATTGCTGAGCAATGGATAAATATCGGCGATACGTATCAGATATAAGCCCATAAAGGTCAGGCAGTAAATTGCATATACCCTTGGAAGCCGTTTCCAAACGAGGATCGTTCCCCCTATAAAGAGAAGCGTAAAGAACAAATCGATTGCATTTGTAAGGGGGAATTCCCCTGCCAAAATCTGGCGCACTGCCATAACAAGCCCCCAGCCAGGGATGGTGAACCCGCCGTGGAAGCGTATGGTTTGCATCTCATAAGGCGCCAGGGGGGACATTCCCAAGCCAAGCCAGGCATACAACGGGAAGACAAATCCACCCAGTAAGATCAGCAATGGACTGACAAAAACATACAACCGCCGGTCTCTCCGCCATGCATCCCAGGCTGCCCATAGGGCAGGAAAGAACAACATCACACCGGTCAAGCGCGAGAACGCAGCCAGAGCACCCCCCAACCCAGAGAGGATCCACTTACCTTTCCTTAGCCCGTGCAAACTCAAGACTGCCCCAAGGAAGAAAACCGCCTCCGTGTAAGGCGCAAACAGAAAAAAGGCAGTGGGAAAAATCAGCAGGTAAACCAGAACACGCCGGGTAACATGCTCACTTTCCAATTCATCCTTTGCAAGGTGATAAAAGGCAAGAAGGGCCAACAAGCAAAACAAGTTCGAGACCAATAACCCGCCTAAAAGTGTGTTTCCTCCCAATAGCTGACCCGCCCAACGCATCAATATGGGGTATAGGGGGGGCGTAAAGAGGGATGTTTCGAATGCCTGGTAACCGCGCTCGGCGATGGCCTGGTAATGCAAGGCATCCCAGCGCTGCCAGACAGACAAAACCGGGTTCGGTTCAGGTGTCACCCCCATGTAAGGGCGCAGGATGGGATCGGGGGTGATATTGCCAGGATAAAGAGTTCGCACTACCAGGAACATCCAGGTCCACAGGATGATCCAGGTCACCAGGAAGGCGACAAGGGGGGATTGCCACTCGCCGCTTTTCCAATAAGAACGTCTTTTTTCGATGGTCATTTCCCCATCCCTTCGATGAACTTCGCAATTTCCTGCCTGATCCTGTCAGCCTGGTTCCTGTTCAAATAGCCTGATAACGTCACCCAGGCAGAGCCGGAACCATCGATCACCCGGATATGGTGTGCATCCAGCACCTCGCCGTATGTGGTCTGGATCTTGATACTCCTGACCCGCTCGAACGGAAGCGCATCCACGTTCCGCAGGCGGCCCAAAATGATCCTCCGCCTGACGATCTCCCGGAGCAGGCCGTTGAATTCCAGTTCGGTAAAGGATGTCGAAAAATAGGCCGCTGCGGCTGCGACGGTCAAACCGCCCAGCAGGAAGAAAACAAATCCCGCCAAATCCTGCCGGGGGCGCAGGATGGAGTATGCGGCCACGCCCCAAAACGACAAGGCAACCACGCCGAGCGCAATCCCGGCCCGGCGTCTCTGCTCCGGCAGGCGGGTGAACAGCAGCCGATCGGGCGTTTTATCGGCGAGCACGAAATATCCGCGAACGGATGATTCCTTTGCGCTCATTCCGGGTGAGCCAGATCGGATAGAATGCCGAGCAATTTTTCCGCCATCCGGTCGCGACTGAAATGTTCCTCCAGATACTGCCGCCCCGCCAGCCCCATCCGGCGGGCTTTCTCTTTGTCGGCGGCGATGGTTTGGATCACATCCGCCAGCGCGACCGGATCGCCAGGTTGGGCAAAGACCCCGCACTTTGCATCCTCCACCACCTGGCGGATCACGCCGTCGATGGCCAGCACCACCGGCCTCCCGGCCGCCATGTAATCGAATACCTTGTTGGGATAAGTGGTCTTGTATTCGTCGATCGGCTTCAGGATCGCCAGGCAGGCATCCGCACCGGCCAGGGCAGCCGCCATTTCTTTTTTGGGGACAGGCGGCAGGAAGAGCACGTTTGCCAGATGCATGTCCGCGGCCTGCTGTTGCAGGTTGGATTTCTCCTTGCCATCGCCGAGTAATGTGACAGTCACTTCAGAAGTGACTGTCACATCCTGCAAGATCTTAGCTGCCTGGAGCACTACACCCAGATCATTGGAGATGCCATGCGCCCCGGCATAGAGCACGATGAATTTATCGGCCAGCCCGTGCAGGGTCCGGAACGCTTCGCCGGAATCGGAAGGGTCGAACATCTCCGGGGCGGCGCCGTTGGGGATGAGTTCCACCTGCCGCGCCCCGCGTCCGGTCACGTGGGCCACAAATCCCGGGCTGTTGACGATCATCCGGTCAGCGTGGCGGTAGAAGAAACGTTCCAGCCAGCGGGATAAACGAATGAGCAGGGGGTTCCTGAGCACACCGACCGCAATGGCGAACTGCGGCCACAGGTCGCGCACTTCGAACAGGAAGGGCACGCCTTTGAGCCGGGCAAGCAGCCAGGCGGTGACACCCTGGAAGATGGGCGGCGAGGTGCCCCAAACGAGATCCACGTGCCTGACACGCAGACCGGTGAAGAAGGATGAGACCATGAAAGAGAAAAATGCCAGCAGGCGGTGGATGAAGGATTTGTGGTGGGCGGCGTAGACGGAGGCGCGGATCACCCTCACACCCCCCTCTTGCTCTCCCCCCATTTTCCCCGAAAATGGGGGGAGACGGAGGGGGGCTCCCGTCAGGTATGAAACCGGGCTGGCAATAACGGTGACATCGTGCCCCTTGGATGCCAAATAGCGCGCGAATTCGTGGTGGCGGGTGCCGCCGGGTTCGTCGATGGAGGCAAAAGCCTGGTGGATCAGGAGGATGTGCATGGTTGAGATTATACCGGGAGGATGAATTCGGTTGTGAACTGGACCGTATCTGTGGATGCAACCTCTAGCGCAAGGGATAACGACGGTTGCTTTACGCCATAGGTGGGCGAATACCAGCCTTCCCAGGGCTGGAGGTCCCGCTCACCGGCCAGGATCTCCCCGGAGCGCACCAGGCTGGCGACCGGTTGCAACGGCTCAGGCTGGATGTTGATCTGGACTGTTACCTCGCCATGAGGTGAATCCAGCATCAAGATACAACCACGGTCTGTGTTTTCCAGCCTGCATCCCCAATCGGGCAACAACCAGTGCAGGCGGAAGGTAAAGCGACGCTTGCGTGGATTTTTGAACACCTGCAAGCGATCCGAGATGATCCAATGCCCGTTTTCACCGATCTCCACGCTGCGTTCGTGGCGAACGCCCAGCCGATGATAACCGGTATGATAAGTCTCGATCCTGTCAGCACTTTGGGCGGTAATTTTGGTGCGCGCCCAATCCAGGTACAGAAAGCGGCTGACACGGCGCATCTGATCCCGGCCATTGACTGTAACCGTATTGTGTACTTGCGTGGAGGTCAAAATATTGTCCCAGGGCGGTTCGGCGTTGTAGCTGTACGTCCCGGCATCCTGGGCGATATTCAACCCGCGCCACCAGAGGTCGAAATGCAAGAGATCCGCGTGGGATGGGCGCGAACGGAAGCGCCGGATGGTACGCAGGCTCCCCCAGGAATTTCTCGCATACAGGTGCTCGGCAAGGTAGCGCCCGGGTTCGAAGTATCTGGGCGAGGCTGGCAGGCCGAACCACAAGGCCATCTCATCCCAAATCCCCGATGGGAGTGAGTAATTCAT
>JBFYSM010000348.1:0-3104 GCA_041301605.1 Chloroflexota bacterium
CTTTGTCCATAATACCGCAGCGCTTCGCCTGCCTGGCCGTCATCCAGCAAATAATGGGCATGGAAACGGTGCGCCCCGGCCCGGATGCGCTTTCCGGACCTGGAAAATGCCGCCGCGAACCCGGGCTGACTCTCCAGCCATTCAACCACCCGGTAGGCCTCGTGGCTCATCTGCGCACCATGGGCCACATTCTTCGATTCGCCATGGAAACGCGCTGCCGCCCAAGTCTCCGGCACGTAAGTAGTCCCGGCCAGGCGGGCCATGCGCAGCCAGAGCTGGTGGTCGAGCAGGAAGTGGAAAGATGGGTCCAGGTAACCCGCCTGCTCCAAAACCGACCGACGCATGAAGACAGACGGCTGCCCGATGACCCGGAAGGCCAGCAGGCCATCCAGACCCCAATCGCTGTAGCGCAGCAAGTTGATGATGTTGCCATATTCATCAATAGCTTGGACATCGCCATACACCAACCCGGCCTCCGGATGGGATCGGAAAGCCTGCACCGCCCTGGCAATTGCATCCGGCAGGTAAAGGTCATCCGAATTCAGCCAGGCAACGATCTCCCCTTTTGCGCGCCGCAGGCCCTTGTTGATGGCATCCGCCTGTCCCTGGTCTTTCTCGGAGACCCACCAAGCCAGCCGATCGGCATATCGCCGGATGATTTCCATGCTGCCATCGGTCGAACCCCCATCCACAACCATATACTCGATATTAGGATAACCCTGCCCAAGCACGGACCGGATGGTCTGCTCGAGGAATTGCGCCTGGTTATAGGATGGCGTGACAATCGAGACAAGGGGGAAACCGCCAGTCATGGCTGAGGTTCCAGATCGAAAATGATATAACCCGCCCCTTCAACAAATATCGGATAGTTGGTTTGCAGGAATGCTTTCAATTCCACCTGCCGATCAAATTCATCAAAATCAGTAACAAGAAATAACCGCTTTCCAGCAGTTAATCTTGTGAATTCATCCAAGAAAGGATCCGCTGTACCACCAAAGATCTCTTGGTAGGTGGCATCACCCGATGAAGGCCAGCTTGTTATACTCGTCCAGCCCCAATACTCAAGACTAGCGCCGTAATCACTCGTCAGCCCACCCACCGATGAACTATGATCCAGTTGTTCACCAATCGAAGCCCAAAACTCTGCCTGGGGACGGTAATCGACACGACGCAACACACGGCGTGCCTCCCAGCCAAACATCAATAGACTGAATGCCAACAGAAGGATCACCACTATCCGAGGCAGGCTCCTTTTCTTCCAGGTTTCCAACAATTTACTAGTGAGTGGATGAATCGAAGGCGACAACGAGAGTGCTACAACTGGTATAAGGGGAAGTTGATAATAATCATGGGTAGCATTATGGTAATTGAAAATAAGGCCATACAACAGATATCCACCCCATAAACCCGCCACCATACCACGGGCGCGACCTGGAGAAAATAAGAATAAGCCCAAGACAGCCAGTGTAAAGGCGATATAACCCACCACCTGGTCGATCTTCCCTGCCCAGTTCAGATAAAACAAAGGATCGACCAACAACGATGCAGCAAAGCGTCCACCCATTTGCTGCCACAATACCCCCTCAACAAACAATCCATAGAAATAATAGATGCCGCTAGGGAAACAGATCAAAACCAGGATAACCCAAACCTGTACATTGCGCAGCAATCGTCTCAGCCCAAACAAACTGAAAGCGATTCCCAATAACGAACCAACAACGAAGAACAGAGCTGTGGTTTTTACAAGGATCGATAATCCACCCAATAAACCTGCCAGGAATGCCGCCTTCCATGTATGGAAACGGCTCCATCGCTCCAATGCCCAGAGAAACCAGATTAAGAGGGACACCATGAGAGGATCAGGCTGGAAACTGCGGCTTGCGATGATTCCGAAAGGGAGGAAGAGATAAAATGCCAAAGCCAAAATACCCCCGTCAGGTGTGGTCAGCCGGGACGCGAGCAGATATAATGCCACCCCTCCTACAACCCAGAAAAGGATCGAATAGATGCGCGCCACCCATAATTCCGGACCGGTCAAACGGTAGGTGAACGAAACAAGACTCTCCAAAATAGCCGGTTCGATCACGGGTGTTTCCCGCCACTGTTCAATAGCAATCTGCCGCTGCCATTCGGGGATGTCTGTAGCAACTTGAAAGTACATCCCGCGCGCTCGTTTCGCCGAGTAAAGCTCGCGCGTGGAATCAACCGGGAGGTCAGTAAGATCCATTAAACGGACACCCAGGGCCAACAAGAATATGGCAATCAGGGTTATCCTTCTCAATAAAGGATGCTGGAAAACCGATTCGGAACGATTTGCTTGATCCATGTGTCAGAATAAAGAGTTGTAATCAACCTTCGGAAAAACAGTCAACTTTCCTCCAACCGTAGCATCCAGCACCTGGCGTCCATTGGACTCATAGGCTTGGCGGGCCATCTGGTAAGCGATCTCAGATGTTTCCAGATCAGGCAGGTTCCAGGTGAAGCCTTTGCCAAAGTAGTTCGGATGGAAGTGGTTGGGATCATCCCCCTCGGATGTGATCGGCATATGCGGTTTCCCTTTGGTGACATAGTTGTGATCAACCCCAACCAGGATCACCTGCGAAAAGCCCATGTGAAAGGCCAGTTGCAGGGCGATGAATGTGACCGTGGCGCCCTCCCACAACCGCCCGGCAGCATTGCCCTGAAAATGCGGGCTGGTTCCGGTTGTGTAGAGGAAATTCAGGTTATGAGAGGCTGGATCAAAATCCGGTTTGAAGAAACGCCGCGACCGCCAGCAGATGAACTTGGGCATGTCCAGTGCTAGAACCTCATCCTGGGATTGCTCGATCACCAAGTCATTGACCAGGACGAAATACGTGGTTGCAAATCCCATTTCGGGGAAAGCCAGGTAGAAGCGGTTCATGCCAAACGTGACTTCATTCCGCAATTTACTCATATCCGTTTGGCGCAAGCTGGGACCATTGCCAATGATAAAGCAACGCTCACCCCGATAATGATCACGCAACGTATTCAAATTCCGGATGCTCTGCCTGCGCCAGGGATGCAGATAAGCGGCTGGAAGCTCGGGTATGCGTGCCAGGCCGTCGCGCGCTTCGCGGATGAGA
>JBFYSM010000351.1:0-7465 GCA_041301605.1 Chloroflexota bacterium
TCTAAATGTGATAGTTATAGTATAAGGAAAACAAGCCCGGATTACAAGTCATTTTCGCGCCAATTTCCAGGTTCCTTCTTGGAATGTCAATCGCGCAATTGCGACAAAAGGTTCGGGATGTCTTTCAGATACTCAACGGTTGCCTGGGGGATAGTATCCGGATCGGTTCTTTCCGCCCTTCGTTTGATCCAGACGCTATACATTCCCATCTGGTTGGCTCCTTCGATATCGGCTCCCAATGTGTCACCGATCATGGCTGCCTTCTCCGGGGAGATTTTGAAGTGATCCAGGGCTAGCTGAAAAATCTCCGGTCGCGGCTTGCGGACGCCACAGGCGGCCGAAGTGACGATGAATTCGAAATAAGAACGCAAGCCCCATCGATCCACAAGTTGTTGCACGTTCTTGTCATCAGCCGCATTGGAAACCAGTCCCAATCGGTATCCCTCACCTTTGAGAATTCTTAGTGTGGGGATGGCATCTTCTTCCACCACCCAGTTGGTTTGCGTAACAGCAAAGAGGGCGTCCAGGGCAGCGCGCAGGACCGGGTCCGGGATGTCTGCGTAACCCCGTTCAGCCAGGAATTCTCGCAGGGAAACCATCCAGGTCTTCTCGATGTTATCCTTGTCACGCTGCGCATAGTAATTATCGAGGTGGGCCTGGATATCGCGCAGGAACTTTGTCCGCTCCAGGTTGATCCCGTTCTGTAGCAGTACATCCAGCATGGCATTATCGGCCCGTTCGAAAAATGATGGCCAGGGGGAAGGGGAGTAAAGCAGTGTGCTTCCGAGATCAAACAGGAGAACTTCGATCATCAGGTTTCCTTCGGTGGGAATAGAGATACACCAGGATGGCGCCAAAAATCAAGGCGGGGAGAAGGATCAGGCCGGCTTCCGGACCGAATGCGCCGCCGGTCCAGGACTCGGGCCCGGAGACGGTGGTACGGACGATGCTGTAAAGGCTCATCCCACTGACAGGAAAGCCGAATACGGTGCCCTCGAAGAAGTTCCAGCCGATGTGCAGGCCAATCGGCAGCCAGAGCTGCCGGGTGCGCAGGTAACCATATGCGAGGAAAACACCGGCCAGGCAGATGCCGATCGTGGATTTCCAGGAAGCACTCGGATTGAGCCAGTGCGCTGCCCCGAACCACAAGGATGATAATAACAGCCCCCACCAGGGATTCAACCCTTCTGCCATATTCTGCAGCCGATAGCCGCGGAAGAGCAGTTCCTCGTTCCAGCCAGTCAGTGTATAGAACAGCAGCCATATTGCCACTGTCCCTGCGATGTAGATACCGGTCTGGATTTCGGTGGAGAGGGGGAGATTGTCAAAAAAGCGGATACTACTTGATTGGTTCCAAGCGAAAGCCTCGATTTCGAGCCATCCCAGGCTCATTTCCAAACCGAAGATGAGAGCCTGCATCAAGCCCGCGATGCTGAATCCGGCCGCCAGATCAAGGACAAGCCTGGGAGATAGTCGAATGCCCAGGCTGCAAAATGCACGACGGTCGACGAAACGGCGCGCTAGGAATACCGACAAGGTGACGGCGAACAGGGAGATGAATTGGCTGATCCACAGGTCAAAGGCGGATAGATCGACAAAGTAGACGGTTATCCCATATGGGATCGCAAGGCAGAAAATCAGGATGTTGTAGAGAATGGTATGGATAACGATCCGCCATCCCGACCGCAGGCGAGCCTCACCTGGGGAGATGAAGAAATCTTTCAGTCCGCTATGTGCCTGGGTCTCAGTCATGCTCACGATCGAGGTTGCATTGGCTACTTGAGGTAGATCCCGGTGGGATCCAATTCGTTGCGCAGGATGTGTAATTCATGATTGCCGGGCGGTTCGGTTGTGCTTACTTTATCAGCGATTTTCAGATCCCAGCCTGTATTTTCTTTTGCATCCTGCACCGTTTTGCCCGGATGCAAGGCAGCCAACATCAATTCACCGGTATCATCTGGCTCCAGGATGCCGATATCCGTCACCACGGCCAGCATCCCGCCGCCACGCAGGCCGATCTTCTGGCGTTCTCCCTGCCCATCCAGATAGCCGACGGAGGTGCGGAAATCGCAGCGTTCGGGGAAACGGCGTTTCTGGTGGGGGGTCATCAGGTAGCAGCGGTTGGCCCAGGCAGCAATCTCCTGTGAGCCGCCGGAACCGGGCAGGCGCACCTTGGGCTTGGCATAACCGCCGATCACGGTTGCGTTGATGTTGCCGTATTTGTCGATCTGCGCCCCGCCCATGAAACCAACATCCACGTAACCGCGCTGGAGGTAGAAGGCGAAAATATCGTACATGCTGCACACCGAAAGCGCCCCAGAGACCAGGGTTGGATCACCGATGCTGAGCGGCAGGCGGGCAGGCTGTGCGCCGATCACCCCCGCTTCGTAGATCATGACCAGGTTGGGCGCGTGGGTACGCTTGGCGAGGTTGCAGGCCAGGTTGGGCTGGCCAACGCCAACAAAGACAACATCGCCATCCCGCAGCATGCGGGCAGCGTTGACGATCATGAGTTCAGCAGAAGAATAGGTAGTCATAAATTTTCCTCGAGGAAGTTGAGAATGCAATGGGATACTTCATCCGGTTGTTCCAATGCGACAAGGTGGGTTGCGTTTTCAATGGTAACGATCTTTGCGGTTGGCAGCCGCTTCTTTACCAGCCGGCCGGTCCGTTCCCAGAACGTATCCGTTTCAGCGCCGCGGATGATGATCAGCGGAACTTCCAGTCGGGAAAGGCCGCGCCAGATATCCATGTCGCGCCATATTGCCGTAACGTATATTCGGGCTTCCCATTCCGGGCTCTGCCTGAGTTCGAATTTTCCATTATGCGGATGGGTCAGGCCGTCAACCAGGGCTTTCAAGTTTTGTTCAGAAAAATAGCGGAAGACCTGTTTCCGCCGGTAGAGTTCGTACAATTTTTCCCGGCTATCGAAAACCCGTCTCCTGCGTAATGTATTCCGAATAAAGGGGTGGAGCCGGTATTCCAGCTCGAAGGCGCGCACCAGTTGCCAGGTGCGGACCATGTAAGGTGGGAAGAGCACAGGGTCGAGCAGGATCAGGGCGCGGAAACGATGTGGTTCCTGTAAAGCAGCGCGCAGGCTGGCGAGGCCTCCCAGTGAATGTCCGATGGCGATGACCGGATCCGATCTTTGCTCATCGAGGAATTGCATCAGGTCGCGGCTGAAAGGCAGCCAATCCTCGATCTCATCCGGTTTCGATCCCGGCCATAAGGAACGCTGGTACATGGCGAGAACATGGTAATGTGAGGCAAGCTGCTCCAGAAGCGGACGGTAGCACTCCGGCGGGTAGCCGTTGGCATGGGCAAAGTGGACGATGGGGCCAGAGCCGCCGAAATTAAGAGCCAGTATTTTCATCCGCCCATCCCCGCTAACCTTCTCGAATGGAATTGGATATCAGTAATCGCCATAATTGATTGGTTCGCTCAAGCGGGATTTCACTTTCAAGCGTGTATGGGTTTCCGCTCCCAGTTTCTGCCAGTATTCGGCGTGGTCTTTTACGCCGTAGACCCATTCATCCAGGTATGATCTGACCGCCTCCATCGTTTCACTGATCTTGTCCCATTTCAGGTAGAAATCGTTGTCGCGGTCGTAATATCCCTGGGCGTAGGATGGATGGGAAGCGTAGGGGACATGGCAGACCGCGCTGACCACAAAACCGGGGATGAGCGTCCGGTTTGGGTCGGAGCGGATGACAGTTTCATCCACGATCTCTTCAGCGGTCAGGATGACGCGCTTGGCGGCAAAGGCCACTTCCTTCTGCTCGCCGATGATCCCCCATAGGTGGGCATTGCCCTCCTTGTCGGCGCGCTGAACGTGTACGATGGCCACATCCGGGTTGAGCGCCGGGACAACCACAACCTCACTGCCTGAATACGGATCAGTGATGCGCTTGATGTTCGGGTTGGCGCGTTCCAGGTCGGTGGCGCCGGTTTGGTTCATGGGCATGAAGGGCAATCCTGTCGCGCCTGCCTGCAAACGGGAGATCATGCCGAAATGGGAATATTCCTCCCATTCCAGTCGGCCGGCTTCGAGTTCGGTGCGCACGATGCGCAGCGAGCCGACACCCGGATTCCCCATGTAGGAAAAGATCACCTTCCTGGCGCATCCGGCTGCCACCAGCATATCGTAGATCAGGTCGGGAGTGGCACGCGCCAGCGTCAGTTCCCGTTTGCCCTGGCGGATGATCTCGTGGCCAGCCGCAAACGGGATCAAGTGCGTGAATCCGGCCGCGTAGACCAAGTCTCCATCTAGAACGTATTTTGAAATGGCTTCCGAAAGGGGGATGAGTTTGCTCATATTGTGACTCTCGTTGGGGGTAGGTTTATTGGGATTACAACGATGAACAGACGATCATTTTTTCTTCTGTTGTTTCTTCTTTTCTGCCTTTTCCGCTTTTCGCTGGCGACTTTTATCGCGTGACTGGCGGAGGCCGCTGAAACGTGCCGACGGTGGGGGAGGCCCTTTGCGGCGGCGCAGATAGAAACCGAAGACAAAGGCAATCAGGCTGGCAACCAGGTAACCGGCATCCGCTTTCCCGTCAGTCCAGGAACCGGCAAATACCACCATCAGCCCGATGCCGACCAGGAAAAAGAATGTGCCAACGCGAGGAGTAAAACCTTCATCCATAAGTTAAAAATATAGGGAGTCTGGTATTTCTCCAGGCTCCCTATGATTGTACCCGAAAGTTGTTACTTGATGAGCGTTCGGATTTGTTCGCGCATGTAGAGTTGCAGGTAATAATGGCCGCCAGCATTCTTACCGGTTGCGCCGGAGCCTTTCCAGCCGCCGAATGGCTGGAAACCCGGCCAGGCACCGGTTGTAGCCCCCTGCGGGCGGTTGGCGTATGTCACCCCGGCCTGGACGTGATCGAAGAACCACTCGGCTTCATCGTCTGACCCGAAGAATCCTGCTGTCAATCCATAATCCACATCGTTGGCGTATTTCATCGCCTCTTCCAAATTGTTAACTTTGGCAATGGTTGTGATCGGCAGGAACATCTCGTGTTTCCACAGACGATGTGTCAACGGTAGGTCGGTAACCAGGGTGGGGGCGACGAAATACCCTTTGCTGAAATTGCCATCTGTTATGACCTTTCCCCCGGTCAGTATCTTGCCGGATTGCGACAGTTCAGCGACAAAACTTTGGTAATCTTCGCCGGCTGCCTTGTTGATAACCGGGCCCATCCAAACCTTGTGATCGGTTGGGTCTCCGATGGTAATATTGTTCGTCAGTCCTACCAGGCGTTCCACCAGTTCATCATAAACCGGTTCTTCAACGTAAACCCGCGAGCAGGCTGAGCATTTCTGCCCTTGCAGCCCGAAGGCGGAGCGTACGATCCCCGTGGAAGCTCGTTCCAGGTCGGCGTGGCGGGAGACGATGGTGGGGTTCTTGCCGCCCAGTTCCAGGATGATCGGGCGTAGCCAGCGGCAATCGGAAAAGTCGCGGTTGATCTGCATGCCCACATCGAAGGAACCGGTGAAGGTGACGCCGTCCACATCCGAACAGGTGATGAGCGCCTGTCCCAGCGTCCGGCCCGGCCCGGTGACGAAGTTGACCACCCCATCCGGCAGCCCGGCATCCTGGAAACAATCGACCAGCAAGCGGACGATCCAGGGTGTATCCGAAGCTGGCTTTACCACGATGGTATTGCCTGTCACCAAGGCGGCGCCCATCGGTCCACCGGTCAGCGCAAAGGGAAAGTTGAAGGGGCTGATCACCAACCAGACGCCATATGGCCGCAGCACGGAAACGTTCCTGGCTGTGTATCCCGCCAGCGGATCCTTGCCCATCTCGACGATGAAACCATCGTTTTGCTCCATCTGGTCGCAGGCATAGGCAATCAAGTCGGCGGTCTCCTGCACATCGCCGAGGGCTTCCATGCGGTTCTTGCCCACTTCCAGGGAGAGGGATGCGCTTAGTTCGAAGATGCGTTCCTCGATGAGCGCGGCTGCTTTACGCAGGAGTCTCACACGCTCCTGCCAGGGGGTATGGCTCCATTGTGGGAAAGCCTGGCGGGCTGCTTCCAGTGCAACTCGGGCATGGTTTTCGTCCCCTTTCTGCATGGTAGCCAGCACCCAGTCGGTGTTGATAGGGGAGCGGTCTTCGAATTTTTCGTTAGAAAATATATCCTTGCCATCGATGAACAGGCCGTGTTCCTTGCCCAAGCCTGCCTTAACCTTTTTCAATGCTGAATCGTATCGTTGGTGCAGTTCTTCGGGCGGGTTGAACATCGTGGCGTACGTTAATTTGAAATTACTCATTTTTGTCTCCTGTTGCCGGGTCAATATACTAGACAATTATAATAAATATAGTAAAATTTGACCATATCACAATACGGAGAACATCTTGAGAACGCGCATCCTTTCCCTGACCTTTATCCTGTTATCTGTTATCCTGGCTGCGTGCGGGGCGGGGCTTGTTTCCAATGACCTGCCCGACGCGGAAACATCCCAGCCTGTTCCGGTCATTGAAACCGTTGTTCCAGCGACGAATATTCCCGGACAGGCGGTGGAGCAGTCCCATCCGGTTGTCACCCCGCGCGGAGATGCCCTGGTAGCGACCGATCCGGCAACGGTGGATCTGAAATCCGGTACGCCAACGTTGCTGGAGTTCTTCCGCTTCACCTGAGGCACCTGCCGCTCCATGGCGCCCATCGTGCATGGGCTGGAGGCAGAGTATTACGGGAAGATCAACTTTGTTTTCTTCGATGCCGATGACCCGGATACCGTCTCATTCCAGCGGGAATATGGCTTCTTTGTCCAGCCAGAGTTCTACCTGCTGGGTGGTGATGGAAAGGTTGTGAAGAAATGGGTGGGGTATGTTTCGGCGGAGGAATTCCGGGCTGAGTTTGCAAAGTTGCCCTGATCAAATACAAACCGGCGCTCCTGTTGGGGCGCCGGTTGCTTTAGATTTTGAATTACCGCGGCCTGATCTTTTCCATCACCAGCGCATCCCCGCCATCGTTATAGTATTTTCGCCAGATATCGAAGCGGTTGTAGCCTGCAAATTCGTAGAGTTTTATGGCAGCCGTATTATTCGTGCGCACGCACAGGCGGATGATCCCCGTAGGCAGTTTTTCTTCGCACCTGGTGAGCATCAGGCTGGCGATCCCCTGGCGGCGATAATCCGGCAATACACCCAGGGTGGCGATCCAGGATGTGTTTTCGGAAGGGCGCGGATTCCCGGCGATGAAGCCGATCATCTGGCTGTCAACGACAGTCTTCAAGCGGACAACATCCGGCCAAGTCAACACGGCGATCAGATCAAGCAGGGGCCAGGCATCGGCCGGGAAGCAGGCCTGTTCCACGCGTCGCAGGCTGCCGAGATCACGGAGGGTGGCGGGGAGAATTTCCATACAGTCGGTATTGTAAGAACAGAGGCCTCCCGGTTTTGAGAGGCCTCTATTTTACCTGTTCTTGGGTTTAATGCTACTTCTTGTTGCAACAT
>JBFYSM010000419.1:0-4733 GCA_041301605.1 Chloroflexota bacterium
TGATGACTGTTTACACGAACGCCGCCATCCGCGCCCTTGCGCTCCGGACCCAGGGCCTGCATTCCCCCAATGGATCCGAATCTAAACCGGATCGCGAGGCTGTCTTCCGGGTCGCAGACCAGCTTGGCTGCATACAGATCGATACGCTCCAAGTCGCGGCCCGTGCCCACTACCTGACCATCTGGAGCCGCCTGGGAAGCTTCGATCCGGCCGACTTCGATTCCCTGGCCTTCCACCCCGGCGAACGGCGTCTCTTCGAAGGCTGGCAGCACGCCGCCTCCTACATCCCCACCCACGAATACCGCTACCAGATGCCGCACCAGCGAAGCCTGCGCCAGAACCCCAATGACTGGTACACCCGCTGGCTCGCCCAAACCGGCCACCCGGAGACGATCGAATTCGTGCGCCAGCGCGTCCAAAAAGAAGGCGCCCAAAAAGTGAGCGACTTCGAACGCGGCGACCATCCGCCCGGCTCGTGGTGGAACTGGCGCCCAGCCAAGGTGGCGCTGGAATACCTGTATGCATTCGGTGAATTCATGATCGCCGGCCGCGAGAAATTCCAGCGCGTCTACGAACTGACCGAACGGGTGCTCCCGGCCTGGGCTGACCGCCGCGAGCCGACCGTTGAGGAGCGTGACCGCCATTGGATCGAGCGCGGGGTCAAAGCGCTGGGCGTCTGCACCCCCCAGCAGGCTGGGGATTACACCTGGATGAAAGTCACCCGTTCCAGGCCGATCGTACAGGAATTGGTCAAGGAAGGGATCCTGCTGCCCATATCCGCCAAACTGGCCGATGGAAGCACAGGGGAATATTTCATCCATCGCGAGAACCTGCCTCTGTTGGAGCAGGCGGCAGATGGAGCCATCCAGGCCGAACGGACGACTTTCCTGAACCCGTTCGACAACTTCTTCTGGGCGCGCAAACGCGACCAGGAGCTCTGGGGCTTCGAGAAATCTTTCGAAGCCTACGTGCCGGCAGCCAAACGCAAATACGGCTATTTCTGCATGAACATCCTGCACAAGGATCGGCTGGTGGGGCGCTTCGATCCCAAAGTGGACCGCAAAACGAAAACCCTGCGCCTGAAAGCCCTGTACCTGGAACCAAACATCAAGCCAGAACGTCAACTGGTGACCGATGTGGCTCTTGCGTTGCGTGATTTTATGAAATTCCACCACGCAACCGACCTGGTGATCGAATGCAGCCAGCCGGAACCATTCGGTCAAAAACTTTTATCGGCGTTATAAGCAGGATGCCTTTTTGATCTGGCGGTGGTCGAGTAGCCCCGAACGTTTTTCCCTGGCACCGCCCGCCAGGGCAGGTGTGAGGGGCGTATCGAGACCACATATGGGCATTCCTACTTGCTGTTGGTTTCGATACGGCGGAAGAACGCCGCCTACTCAACCAACGCAGTGCTCATGGTATCAACTGTTCGATGGCTGGATGAAACACAAAAGGAGAAATATGATGAAACGTAAATTATTGGTATTCGTAATCGGTCTGACCCTGGTCGCTCTTTCCTGCAGCCTGCCAGGTTCCACCGAAGTGCCGACGGAAACAATCCCCACCCCTGTCTCCACCCTCCTCCCCGAACCGATTGTCAACCTGCCAGCCACCGATGGCGAACTTTCCTTCGCTTCCGAACGCGATGGCCAGTGGCAGATCATGGTGATGAACGCAGACGGCTCCGGGGAAACCAGCCTGACCGCCCCCTTCGGGAACTTCTCTTACCCGGCCTGGTCGCCGGATGGCAACCGGCTGGCGATGCGGGTCGATTACTCGGATAACCCAGGCGACAACTGCAACAGCGGTATAGCCATCATGGATCTCCCGCAGCAGGATGGCGGAATGACCGGCAGTCTGCCCCTGAAGATCACTTGCGCCTTCAGCGACGCGCCGGATTGGTCGCCGGACGGCACACAGGTACTCTACATCTCATCCCCAAGCTCAGGTTGGGAATTTTTCCGTTATGATCTAAACAACGCGGGTACAACCACCATCCCCGGCGTTTCCCCCTGGTCAAGGGATCCAAAATGGTCGCCGGATGGCACCCGGATCCTGTTCAGCGCGGATGTGAACAACAATGGCAACAGCGATATTTTCCTGGTCAACCTGGATGGCTCCGGGCTCGTCCAGCTCACCAGCAATGACCACTATGATGGCTTTCCCAACTGGTCACCGGATGGCAGCAAGATCGTTTTTTCATCCACCGAGGATGGAAACTCGAATCTGTACACCATGAACGCCGATGGCTCCGGCCTGACCCGCCTGACCAGCGATCCCGGCAATGATTTCGATGCGGCCTGGTCGCCGGATGGAACACGCATCGCCTTCGCCACCGACCGTCATGATAACTTCAACAGCAATTACGAGATCTACCTGATCAATGCCGATGGAACCGGTGAAATGCGCCTGACCAACAACACGTACACCGATCGCTGGCCGGACTGGCGCCCCGGTTCCACCGCCAACGGGCAGGCAGCCTGTCAGCCCATTGCAAACTTTGTAGCGGATGTCACCATCCCCACCGGCACAAGGTTCCTGACCCCGGTATCCTTCAACAAAGTCTGGCGGCTCGAAAACCCGGGCACATGTGTTTGGACGCCGGATGCATACCGCTTACGCTTCGTGGAAGGCGACTTGATGAATGGCCCCGTATCCTCCCATGTGCCGGGGGCCATCCAGGCTGGATCGAGCGTGGAACTGGCCATCCCCCTCACGGCCCCATCCACGCCCGGGCAATACAACGGGAAATGGCAATTGTGGGATGAGAATGGGAACCCGGTTCCGGATGCAAGCGGCAACCCGTTGACCCTGACTGTATCCATCGAAGTGCTCCCGGATGGGCAATCCATCCTGCCTGCCCCGTTATTCTACCTGGATGGGGAAAATGAGTTCCGCCAGGTCTGGCGCATGGGCACCGACGGGCAGGTCAGTCAGATCACGTTCGAACCGGCTGGGGTAAGCAATTTCGATATCTCCCCGGTGGATGGACGCGTGGCATATCTCAGCAACAACCAGTTCCTGTTGGTGGATGCGACCGGAGCCGGGCGGCAGGTGCTGGTCACAGCCGGCGTGGATGAAAGTCTCTCCAGCCCTGTCTGGTCACCGGATGGAACCCGGCTGGCATATGGCAGGGATGGTATTCACATCTACACCCTCGCAACGGGCGAGGACCGGCTCATCCTGGCAAACAACAACTCCATCTATGCGGGAGAGTTCCGCCGCTACACACCGCTCTCCTGGTCGCCGGATGGGAACAAGATAGCTGTGTTCATTGGCTATTATGAGTGGATCGGCCTGGGGATCACCTCGACTGGCGATGGCGCATTGCTATCCGAGTTCGAACCAGGCGACTCGCTGGCCTGGAGCACCGACAGCCAAACCCTTTTCCAGGCGCGCGTCCCATCCTATGGGATGCTTTCACAAGAACCGGGGCTGTTCAGCATTTCTGCAACTGCCGGCGCAAGCCTCCAGACCCTGATCCCCAATACATCCACCTGGTGGCCGCACCAGCGACCGGATGGCCGCCTGCTGTACTTCATGGGCCCGCCGGGCAGCAACGATACATCCGCAACGATGCCCGTCTCCCTGGTTGCATCCCTCCCGGATGGTGTCACCGAGCAACAAACCCTGCGCAGCAACCTGCTCTGGTTGAGCGTAGGGGAATTCCCCGAAGCCTTATGGACCCCGGATGGCAGCCATGTTATTACCCACCTATCCCACGCATTGAGCAAAACCAGCGAAATCCTGTATATCAGCGCAGAAGAGCAGCCGTTCGTTTTCCTGATGCAGGAAGGCTCCGGTTTCCGCTGGGGAAGATAGAGCCCGGAACTCTGACCATGCGTGCGTCGCACCTGACTCTCGAGAGAATATCCGGCAGAGGGAACTTGCCTTCGTCTGGAAACACCCCACTTGACAAGGTGCGACGCACAACCATCAAGGTATAATACCCATCAGGAGGTGCGCATGAAACGTTATTGGACATTCTCATGTTGCATGCTGGTGATCCTGACCCTATCGGCATGTGGTTCGTCAGGGAATGCAACACCCACCGCTACACCCGTTCCTGAACCGGATGTAGCAGAAACTGCACCTGACGTCCAGCAACCCACGCCAACTACCTCGCCACCCGAGGAGGTTTCCCTGGAAAACGTACCGCGCTTCGACCTGGTCAGCGATGCCTTCCTAGAAGGCTTCCCCATCCCTGCGGATTACACCTGCACCGGGCGCGACGACTCCCCGCCCCTGACCTGGGACGCGCCGCCCACCGGCACCCTCTCCCTGGTGCTCATCATGGATGATCCTGATGCCCCCGGCGGAACCTGGACCCACTGGGTGCTCTACAACATCCCGGCTGGCCAGTACCAGCTCCCGCAGGGCATCCTGCCGAGCAAACAACTCGATGATGGCAGCCTGCATGGAAAAAACAGCTGGGATGATATTGGCTATCGCGGACCCTGCCCGCCATCTGGCACGCACCGATATTTCTTCAAGTTGTATGCCCTCGATATCAAACTCGACCTGCCCCACAGCGCCAAGCGGAGCGAAGTCGAGGCGGCCATGGCCGGACACATCATCGGTTACGCCGAACTGATGGGAACGTTCCAAAAGTAATCATTATCAGTAGTTCACGAAAAGGCTTGGATATGGTTTACTTGGTTCCAACCAAGGAGACCAATGCCCATGTCCAAGCCCGTAAGCAAGGTTACTCGAAGAATACGATCTGAGCAAGT
>JBFYSM010000432.1:0-2525 GCA_041301605.1 Chloroflexota bacterium
GTATCCCGGCTCCTGCTGCGCCGAAAGCCACGCCGACTGCCAATCCTTCCGGGATGTTATGCAGGGTGATGGCCAGCACGAGCAGGATGCTGCGTTGCCAGGATGTCTTGATGCCCTCAGCTTCTGATGTGGGGAAACCCATATGCAGGTGGGGCAGGATCTTGTCGACGCCCCAAAGGAAGGCGCCGCCCAGCAAGAAACCGATCACGGCTGGGACGAATGCGGGCAGGGAGGATGACTCCTCTGCCATTTCGATTGCGGGTGCCAGCAGCGACCAAAAACTGGCGGCGATCATCACGCCGGCTGCAAAACCCAACATACCATTCAATACTTTGCGGTTGATACTCTTGAAGAAGAAAACCATGCCGGATCCCAGGGCGGTCAGGAACCAGGTAAAAAGTGTTCCCATCAATGCCTGATAGATGGGTGTTAAACCCAAAAACCACTCGTTCATAATGCGGAAATTAACTCCTTATTTTTGAGATGAGGTTATACACCAAATATCCCCGAAAGGATGAAGACAAATATTGCACCCAGGATGATCCCAATCGCCGTGTAGTGTTGGTGGCCGTGTTCGCGGGCGGTCGGGATCAGTTCATCGAGCGTAATGAAGGTCATGACCCCTCCCGCAAAGGCCAGTGCGGCCGGGATGAGACTCTCGAATGCCGTCAGCACGGTGATTGCCAGGAGCGCCCCGATCGGTTCGGTCAGCCCGGAAAGCAGGGCGACCTTGAAGGCATCCCATCGGCAAACACCGCTCTTGCATAACGGAAGGGCGGTCGCGATGCCCTCGGGGATGTTATGCAAGGCGATTGCAATCGCGATGAAAATACCAAACTGGGGTGTATGGGCATAGCCAGCGCCAACCGCGATCCCCTCCGGCATGTTATGGATGGCAATCCCGATCGCAACCAGGATCCCGGTTTTGAACAATCCCCGGTCGATGGGCGTGACGGTGCGCCGGAACCAATGATGGCGGCGCCGATGGCGATGGGATGCAACCCGGAAATCCCAATCTGCTGTGGATGGAACTTCCACTTTCGATGAATGCACCTCGGCCTCGCCGAAGCGCATGTGGGGGATGAGCACATCCACGGCGAACATGAAAATTGCGCCAGCAGTAAATCCCAGGGTTGCGATCAGGAAACCACCCATTTCCCAGGCTTCGTTCATCAGTTCCATGAATGCCAGGGTGATCATCACGCCGGCCGTACCACCCATCAGAAGGCCAAAAGAGCGTTTTCCTGGTTTGCGGATGATGGCAATTAAACCGCCCAGCCCGGTAGCCAGGCCAGCCACTGTACTCAGTAAGATCGTGCTCCAGAATTGATTCATTCACTCACACGGGTTTTCTTGAACGAGAATATTCGCCAGTTCCCTTCGCCACTGACGCGGATATCGCGACGCAGGAAAAGCAACCAGGCGAGCAACGAAAATAACACTCCAAAACCAAACAAGCCGAGTAACCAATTGACATTCAAGCCATCGAGAGCGTAACCGCTCTGGTAGTACTTGAGTGGCAGATATTTCGCAATGGCCTGTAACTCATCGTTGATCGTCGAAAGAGATTGGATGAAATAGCTGCCCACCATAACCAGGCCACCCAGCATGGCGGCCATGCTGCGGGATGGCAATACCATGCTGAACAACAGGCTTAGACTACCAAACAAGAACAGGATTGCGTACAGGCAAAGGAACGGTCGGATCATGTTTCCTGCAGAAATATCCAAATCTTTGGAAACGGCAACCCCGGCCAGGAAGGTCAGCCAGATGAACCCCAGGATCGCTGCCAGCGTAGTTGCGAAAGACAGTACTCGCCCGCCAAAGAGGGCAGAGCGGCTAACGGGATAGGACATCACCAGGTCGAGGATGCCATTCTCTTCATGCCCTACGATCAGGCTGCTGGCTGCCATCACGGCGTAAATTCCCATAACAACCGGCATAATCGAAAAGAATTCCATGGAGAGATAACCCGCAGGCGAGAAGATGTTATCCGTTCCACCAAAGAAAGCCATCAATTCCGGCGGATATTGGGATATCAATTGTTCCAGCGTGGCTTGTTGTTCTGCCAGCGTGTCATAGAATTGCATCAAGTAGTAGCCCAATATCCCAAGGGACAAACCCCAACCGAGCATCGCGCCTGTAGAACGGCGAAGGGAGTGGATGAATTCGGTCAGCATCTCAATCCTCCTTGTAGTAGGCCATGAATATCTCTTCCAAAGATGGCCGCTCGGTTTCCAGGTCGAGGACCGGCAGTTTCGCCAGGGCTTTGATGAGTGCATCCATCTCGCCTTCGGTTTGGATGGTTACTGAAGATGGGCTTTGTGTAAGGATGGTTACGCCGGGAATTCCTTCCAGGAAGCCTGGTTTCAGTTCCTCTTTCAGGCGAAATCGCACCCTGCGGAATGACCTGTGGATCAAATCCTGGACTTTGGCAGTTTCTACAACCACCCCCTTGCGGATGATGCCAACCCGCCCGGCAATCTCCTGGACTTCATTCAGGATATGGGATGAGAAGAAAACGG
>JBFYSM010000443.1:0-3767 GCA_041301605.1 Chloroflexota bacterium
CAGGGAATACAGTTGCACTCGAGGCGGATGGAAAGCCTGTAACTGGCAATATCATCCCTCTTCCTCCTGTCGGAGTTGAAGAAGTACACGTGGATGTAAAGGTAGCCTGATGCAATACGGATATTTTGACGATAACGCCAAAGAGTACGTGATCACCCGCCCCGATACTCCCCAGTCGTGGAGCAATTACCTTGGCTCCACTGAATACGGCGCGATCATCACCAACAACGCCGGGGGCTATGGGTTCTACCAATCAGGAGCGCGCGGCCGGTTTTTACGCCTGCGCTTCAACAGCGTCCCCATGGATCAGCCAGGCCGCTACTTCTTTTTGCGCGACAATGACAGCGGTGATTACTGGTCAGCCTCCTGGCAGCCGGTGGGAAAGCCGCTTGATGATTATCAATCCGCTTGCAGGCATGGGACGGCCTACACGATCATCACCTCGCGCTATGCAGGCATTGCCACTGAGTCAACCTATTTTGTTCCCCTCGGGCAGACATTCGAATACTGGCGTTTGAGAGTCACCAACGAGAGCGACCGGACGCGCCGACTCTCGCTCTTCACATTCTGCGAGTTCGCCAACCAGTGGAACACGTTCCAGGATAGCATTAATTTGCAGTATTCCCTGTTCATCATCCGCGGCGATTTACTCGACAACCGCTTGCTGCGCATCGCCATCCAGGATAACCTGACGCACGATTCGGATGCCTTCTACGAGCATGATCTGGCCATGCATACCTGGATGGGATTGGCGGGTGCGGAGGTCTCCGGCTTCGACACCAGCAGAGAGGCCTTCCTTGGTCCGTACCGGGGATATCACAATCCTCTGGCAGTAGAGCAGGGACGGTGTACGGGAAGCCGAGTTTATGGCGATAACGCCTGCGGCAGCCTACAAACGGAACTGAACCTGGAACCGGGCGAGAGCCGTGAGATTCTGGTATTGCTGGGGATTGGCGATGCTCGCACGAAAGGCAGGCAGACCTTTGCTGCATTCGGTTCACTGGCGCGCGCAGAATCCGAATTGCAGGGATTAATCGCCCACTGGCACAACAAACTTGGCAGCCTGACGGTGGAAACCCCCGACGAGGAATTCAATCACACCGTCAATGTTTGGGGTCTTTACAATTGTCTGGTCGCTTTCGCCTGGTCGCGTTCTGCCAGCCTGGTTTACAACGGCGAGCGGGATGGATTGGGCTTTCGCGACTCGGTGCAGGATATCCTGGGAGTGGTGGCCGCCATCCCGGAAGAAGCCAGGCAGCGGCTGGAGTTGATGCTGACCGGGCAGGTTTCCACCGGCGGGGCGATGCCAATCGTCAAACCCTTCGATCACAAACCGGGTCACGAAAAAGCCCCCGCGCCCGAAGAATACCGCTCGGACGACTGCCTGTGGTTTTTCAATGCAGTTCCGGCTTATGTCAATGAAACCGGGGATATGGATTTCTACAATAAAGTACTTCCCTACGCTGACCAGGGCGAGGCAACTGTATTTGGCCACCTGCGGCAGGCGCTGGAGTTCAACCTGGAGCGCACGGGAAAACATGGCCTGCCCTGCGGCCTTTCGGCAGACTGGAACGACTGCCTGCGGCTGGGCTACTACGGAGAGAGTCTGTTCGTTGCCTTCCAGGTACGGCTCGGGCTAACAGTTTACGCCGAAATTGCCGAACGCCTGGGCAAGCCTGAAGAATCCACCTGGGCGTTGGCCCAACGCGATAAAATCGACGCGGCTATCCAGAAATGCGCCTGGGATGGTGGCTGGTTCATCTGGGCCATCGGCGAAGATGGCACGGTATACGGAACGAAAGATTACGCAGAGGGTCAAATTTACATCAACACCCAGGTTTGGGCGGTACTCAGCGAGGCTGCCAATCCTGAACAGGCTGCCCGCTGCCTGGAAACCGTCCATGAGAAACTCGCCACCCCTTATGGATTGATGCTCTCCGCCCCGCCCTTCGTGAAAACGCCGATCGATGTGATGCGCGCTGTGGTTTTCAACCCCGGCATCAAGGAGAACGCCGGCATCTTCAATCACACCCAGGGCTGGGGCGTGATGGCGGAATGCCTGCTCGGGAACGGCGATCGCGCCTTTGAATATTACCGTGCTTCGATGCCCGCCGCATATAACACCCGCGCCGAGATCCGCCAGTCTGAGCCGTACGTACAGGCGCAGACCACCTACTCCACCTATTCTCCCCGCCCCGGCAACGCCCGCACCTCCTGGCTGACGGGCGCGGCGGCGTGGAGTTACTTCAGCGCGACGCAGTACATCCTGGGGATCCGTCCCGAACCTGACGGCCTGCGGATCGATCCGTGCATCCCGTCAGCGTGGAAAGGTTTTTCGGCAACGCGCAGGTTCAGGTCCGGTGTGTATCGGATCAATGTTCACAACCCGGAAGGCGTGTGCAGGGGTGTTGCCAGGATGCTGGTTGACGGGAATAAAATCCCCGGGAATCTGGTTCCTGGAGGTTTACCTGCTGGTGAGCACCTGATTGAAATCTGGCTCGGAAAGCAATGAAGAAACTCATGGATGAAAACTGGCTCGAAATTCGGGAATATAAAGGGGAAGGCTACAAACCCCTGGTCGATTACGGTGAATGGCGGGTGGCCATCCTGCGTTACCTGGATGAGCTACAACCCGACCGGATCGACAGGATGGAGCGCCATTGCCAAACCGATGAGGTTTTTGTCTTGCTGCAAGGGTATGCGACTCTCCTGTTAGGAGGAAACGGTCCTGCACCAGAGGGTGTATTTCCCAAGGCGATGGAAGCCATCAAGCTATACAACGTTAAGCGGAATGTCTGGCATAGCATCCTTCTCAGTCAGGATGCAAGTGTGCTGATCGTCGAGAATCGTGACACGAACGAGGAGAATTCACAATACAGTTCGCTTCCCCCTGAATTTCGAAAGCAAATCGTTGACTTGGGACATTTGGGAAACTTTTGATCCTTTCCGGGATCCTGGAGAAACCATGAGCGACCGCCCCACCCTGCGCCAACTGGCAAAGATGATCGACCATTCCCTCCTGCACCCGACCCTGACCGATGCAGATATCCTCCGCGGCTGCGAGGTTGCCAGGCAATATGAAGTCGCGACCGTGTGCGTCAAGCCGTATGCAGTGGCGATGTGCAGGGAATCTCTTGCGGGATCGGAAGTTAAGGTTTGCTCTGTGATCGGTTTCCCACACGGCAACAGCACCACCGGAATCAAAGTGGTTGAAACCCAGCAGGCCATCCGAGATGGCGCAACCGAGATCGACATGGTCATCAACATTGGTAAAGCCCTGGGCGGGGATTGGGATTTTGTCCGCGCAGATATCGAGGCTGTGAACCAGGCCTGCATCGGGAACGGCGCGATCCTCAAGGTTATTTTCGAGGTCGATTACCTGCAGGATGAACACATCATCAGGTTGTGTGAGATCTGTTCCGCGCTGAAGGTGGCGTTCGTCAAGACCTCCACCGGTTATGGCTTCGTCAAACAGCCCGGCGGCGATTACAACTACAAGGGCGCAACCGGGCAAAGCCTGACCCTGATGCGCCAGCATTGTGCGCCGGATGTGCAAGTGAAAGCATCCGGTGGCGTGCGCACATTGGATGAAATGCTCAAAGCCCGTGCACTTGGCGCGACCCGTATTGGCGCCACGGCCACCGAAGCCATCCTCGAAGATGCAAAAAAGCGGGAATATGAATTTTGAACGAACCGAAGTGGCAGTAAGATCCAAACAGATCCCAGATGGAGCATAAGTGTTGTTTATCCTGCCTTGAAATCGAACA
>JBFYSM010000452.1:0-2648 GCA_041301605.1 Chloroflexota bacterium
CCTCTCACACCAGCGCGGCCTGCCTTCCTACCTGGGGGTGACCAAGCGCCACCGGCCGGATCCATTCCTGCTAACCCACGCCGTGGATGGTTACTCCCTGGCGCTGGATTTCAAGGTGACAACCCGGGATCGCACCCGGCTGGCTCACATGCTCCAGGAGTTCGATGAAATCGTCCTGCAGGCCGGCGGGCGTGTCTACTTTGCCAAGAATAGCGAGACACAACCCGAAACCGCCCGACACTTCCTGGGCGATGATACGATTGATCGTTTCTGTAGGCTGAAGAAACGCTGCGATCCGCAGAATATCCTCAGGTCTGATCTCTATCGCCGCGTATTCCAGGTTTGACGGATGTGCTTTCCAAACCGCGTTCCATGTAAACGTGCCACCAACTTATAGTAATAAAGTCCGATTTGACAATTTGGCTTGAACTCTGTACACTATCTACAGTAAAATTGAGAGGAGTTACGTAGTTGGGAAGGATTCGAGGTGTGGTGGATGGGCTTCGCCCGTCCACCACACCCCCAACCACCCTGAACTGCGTAAGTCCTTATTGAGTGACGATTACAGGAGGAAGCATGGCTGCAAAATTCCAATTTGTCATGCGAGCTGGTCCAAGTGTGGGGAAGGAATTCCTGCTCGAACCGAAAGAACTGCTGGTTGGTAGGGATCCTGCCTGTGCAGTTAGCGTAATCGATCCGGAAGTGTCTCGCAAACATGCCAGGCTTGCCTGGCAGGGAGAAGATTTCACGTTGGAGGATCTCGGCTCGACCAACGGCACGTTTGTCAACGGCAAGCGTATCAATGCGCCCCACCTGCTCCGGGCGGGTGATACCGTAGCGTTTGGCGAGAACGTTGCCTTTTCCTATGAGGCCGTGTATGACCCGGATGCAACCATGGTGTCCACTTCAGCCAAAGCTGAGGATATCCAGGTGCCAGTACAGCAACCTGCGCCCATCATAGCCCCTCCACCGATCTACGCAGGTCAGGTCCCTGCCGGGCCTGAACCAGTGGCAGCACAACCGGCGCCCCAAAAAGGCATCAAGCCGTGGTTGATCATCGTGATTGTATTAATCGTATTGATATGCATTTGCGCTGGTTTTTTCATCCTCGTGGATGTTTTCAGCCTTTGGTGCACCTTTTTCCCAGTCCTGTTCCCCGGCGCGTGTTAATTTGCTTCGAATGGCTACAGCCCGACTCGTCTGAGCCGGGCTGTTTTTTTCATTGACTTGCGCCCTGGGACCATTCGAAAACATCCAGCAGGAAGTTGACCCACTTCAGTATCCGCCCGAGTTGGTCGAAATCGCCCAACCGTAACTGTTCGTCGGCAACCAACAACTGGGGTTCGATCACCCTGTTCCACAGTCCGCGCGGGCGCCGCAGGTAATCGGCAACGATGCCGCGCTCCTGCATGGTTGGACCATCCGGCAGCCAGGCAGTCAGGAAGTAGGCAGATGGATCCAGCAATTCCTGGTAACGGCGGATGGTGTCATACAGTTCAACGGTCAGGAGTAAATCGTCGCGGATCTCCTCGGTTACTTCCTGTACATCCAGGTATGCCAGGAAGTCTTGCTCCAGTTCGTTGAACGAGATATCGAAATGAACCTGCAAGGCTGACTCGATGGCTTCGGAAGGGGTCTGTCCTCCAACCAGGTGGATATCTCTATAGAAGGTATCGAAAGCATCCCAACCATAGGTGTCGGTTAGATATGCAACCAATGCCCCGGCTTCCAGGTATTCGATTTCATGCTGCTGGAAATAGAAATTATCCGCCAGGGTTTGCAGAGGGATATACCAACCCACATCCGCGAGGGCGGCAGCCCGTTGGCGGAGCGGTTCGGGCTTGAAATGGCCTCCGCTGGCAAACACAGCCAAACCTTCAACCAGGATAGATGGACGGTAATCCCCACCCAGTACGCGGTCGACATCATGCACCATCTCATGGCGGATGACCATGGATGTCACCCCGCCGGCATAATTCTCATCCAGGTATGAAACGTATATCCCATAGCTGGCAAACCCGCCGTGGCCGAGGGTGCGCGGCAGGAAGGTGACCACGATGGGATCTTCCAATGATGTATACATAGCTTGCTCGACATAGGCGGCCTGTTCATCGACCATCTGGACCAGGAAATCCAGGTCTCGTTCGGCATCGGTCCCGGTGATGTAGTAGATCAGGCAGCAGTCGCTCTCGGTACTGGCCCAGCGGGCAACCGGTTCCGGCGCGGGAACCCGGTCACGGTCGCGCAGCCGGACGCGTTTGGTCCAGGTTGGGCCATCGGGGGTGATTGAAAATGTCAAGGTGTAAATTCCCGGTTCGAGTCCACCTGTATCCCAAACCCACCAGAAAGTCGCCTGGGAGCGCTGTCCGACACCGAATTGAGCAAACCCTTCTTCACCCAGGATCTTCCCCTCCAGAGCGGCCTGGATTTGGGAATTGGGTAGATCATCGTTATCCGGGCTCAGGATCTCGAAGCTGACCTGATCGCCCACGAATAGCGGCCCATCCGGGTGCAGGCGGACTTCGAAAGCAGGCCCAGCGGCCAGGGGCGGGCAGGCTGTCAAAAGGATAACCAGAATCAAGAATATGCGACGCATGAAAGCAATTATACTGTTGTAGAATCGTATGTAGATGTAAATACATTCAGGT
>JBFYSM010000457.1:0-4530 GCA_041301605.1 Chloroflexota bacterium
AAGAGGTGGGTGGATGGGGTGTTGGGAAGGAAGAAGGGATTAGGGTTTTAGGAAAGGAAGATCATGTCAATCAAACCCTGGTACAAAATCGCCACCCCTCGCCCCGACCTGCGCGCAGGCAGGCCGCTGGATGCCGCCGAGTTCGCCATCCACCTCGACCAGGTGCGCGATGGCCGCGCACCTGAAGATTACCAGCATCCCGAACGCTTCTTCGAGCGCACATACCTCACCGCCGGCCTCACCGACCTGGCGGCCCAGGTAGTGCGCAGGCTCTCTGGCCAGCGCACCGAGACATCCGCCGTTTTCAACCTGGCCACCCAGTTCGGCGGCGGCAAGACCCACGCCCTGGCGTTGCTCTACCACCTGGCAAAGAATGGCCCGCAAGCGGAAAAATGGCTGGGGGTGCTACGCGTCCTGGAACAAGCCGGGGTCAAAGATGTCCCCCAGGCAGCCGTTGCCGTCTTTGTTGGCACCGAGTTCGATTCGCTTACCGGCCGCGGCGGCAAGGATGGCACACCCCTGCGCAAAACCCCCTGGGGCGAGATCGCCTACCAGTTGGGCGGCGAAGCAGCCTTGCAGGTGCTGGCCGAGCATGAAACGCAGTTCATCGAACCCAAGGGCGATGTGATCCGGGCCTTCCTGCCCAAGGACCGCCCGGCCCTGATCCTGATGGATGAGATCATCAACTACGCCAGCACCTACCGCAGCCTCGGCTACCACAACCGCCTGTACAACTTCATCCAGGCCCTCTCCGAAACCGCCCGTGGCCTCGATAACGTGGTGCTGGTCGTTTCCATCCCAGCCTCGGAACTCGAGTACACCACGGATGACGAAGCCGACGAACAGCGCTTCAAGAAAATGCTCGACCGGGTGGGCAAGGCCGTCATCATGTCCGCCGAGACCGAGACAGCCGAGATCATCCGCCGCCGGCTCTTCGAATGGGACCCGCGTGCCATGACCGCCGATGGCCGCGCCCTGCTGCCTGCCGAAGCCGAGCAGTCCTGCCGCGCCTATGCCGACTGGGTGCTCGATCATCGCCTGCAACTGCCCTCCTGGTTCCCGGCCGATAACGCCTACGAGGCCTTCCGGGCATCGTATCCCTTCCATCCCACCGTGCTGTCCGTTTTCGAGCGCAAGTGGCAGGTGCTGCCGCGCTTCCAGCGCACGCGCGGCATCCTGCGCCTGCTGGCCTTGTGGGTTGCGCATGCCTACCAGGGTGGCTACAAGGGCGGGCAGCGGGATGCCCTGATCGGTTTTGGTTCGGCCCCGCTGGATGATCCCGGTTTCCGCGCCGCCGTTTTCGAGCAGTTGGGCGAGTCGAAACTGGAAGGCGCGGTCACATGCGATATCTGCGGCAGGAAAGAATCCTTTGCCACCCGCCTGGATGAGGAAGCCGTGGAGACCATCCGCAAGTCCCGCCTGCACCGCAAGGCAGCCGGCACGATCTTCTTCGAGTCGAATGGCGGCCAGGCGCGCGGCGAAACCTCCGCGCCCGAAATCCGCCTGGCGGTTGGCGAACCCGATCTCGATATTGGCAACATCGAAACCGCACTGGAGAACCTGCGCACGGCCTGTTACTACGTTACCGTGGAAGGCAACCGCTACCACTTCAGCACCACCGCCAACCTGAACAAGCTCCTCGCCGACCGGCGGGCGAACATCCAGGATTCGGCGATCACAGAACTGGTTCAGGAGGAAGTGCAGAAAGTTTTTGCCACAGGTGGTGAAGTCGAGCGCATCTACTTCCCGGAGCAAAGCAACCAGGTCCCCGACCGCGCCGCCCTGACGCTGGTCATCCTCGCCCCGGAACGGAACAACCTGGACGATGGTCTGGAAGCCTGGCTGGAAAGCATGACGCGCCAGGCTGGCAACTCCGGGCGCACCTTCAAGAGCGCCCTGATCTGGATCGTCCCCGAGGATGACGCGCCCCTGCGCGACCAATCCCGCCAATACCTGGCTTGGGAGTTGATCGATGAGGAACACCGCCAGGGCCAACTGCGCCTGGATGAAGCCCAGGAACGCCAGTTGAAGGAAAACCTGTCCAAAGCCCGCCGTGACCTGAAAGAAGCCGTCTGGCGCGTCTACAAGAACATCCTGCTGCTTGGCAAGGATAACCAGTTCCGCAAGATCAACCTGGGGCTCATCCACTCCAGCGCCGCAGAAACCCTGAGCGGCCTCATCCTGAACCGACTGCGCCAGGAGGGCGAGATCGAAGATTCGATCAGTCCCAACTTCCTGCTGCGCAATTGGCCGGCCTTCCCGGAGTGGAGCACGCGCTCGGTGCGGGATGCGTTCTTTGCCTCGCCGCAATTCCCGCGCCTGGTTCGCCCGGAAGCCATCAAGGATACCATTGCCCGGGGCGTCAGCGAAGGGTTGCTGGCTTATGCGGGCAAGGCTGCGGATGGTGAGTACAGGCCTTTTGTTTACAAATCCCAACTTGGATCTGCGGATGTCGAGATTGGCGAAGATACATTCATCCTGGATTCCAAAACCGCCGAAGCCTATCTAAACCGTTCCATCCAATCAGAACCGGCAGAACCACCTGAAACCTACAAGCAAACGGAACAACCCGGACAATTCACGAAAGAAACTGCCGCGTCTGTATCTACCGAAGATGCAAAAGCAGCATCCAAGTCACGCATCAAAAAACTATCCTGGAAAGGCGAAATCCCTCCCCAGAAGTGGACGAATTTTTATACGAAAGTGCTCTCGCGGTTCGCGCTGGGTTACCGCCTCAAGTTGACCCTCGAGGTGAATGTCAGCCAGGATCAGGGGATTTCCGAACAGAAAGTGGAAGAGACAAAGGGAGCGCTGCGGGAATTGGGATTGCAGGATGAAGTGGATACTTCGGAATAACCCCCCTCTGAAAATCCAACCCTAAAACAACCGCATCTGCTCCGGCTGCGTCAGGGGATCGGCAGCCAGGAGGCTGCCCCATTTGGCGGGGGTCAGGTTGGGGGTTTCAGCCAGTTTGCGCAACTGGCGGTATTTGAGCAGCCGCCAGCCGCTTTCCCAGATGTGCTTGAGCACCGGGTCGCGTTCCAGTTTGTAGGCCAGCAGTCCCGCCCGCCCACCGGGGATCACCAGCAGGCAGATCTCCGGCGGGTGCTGGTTGCCGCGCAATACTTTGCAAGCCAGGGCCGAGGCCAGCAAGTAAAAGGCATGGATAACGCGGCCCTTCTGCTCCCAGAGCAACAGGCGGTCGCCATCCTGGCCCCACTGGGGGGTGTAACCCAGGCGCTTACCGATGCGGGCCAGCATTTTCCCGGCCGTATCCAGGTCAGCGTGGCGGGCGGAAGGGGTATCTTCAGGCCGCATACTGTAACGACTTTCATTCTCGATGGCATATGAATCCAGGATGGCAATGGTCATGGCCAGGGGCGGGGTCAGCAGGCCGCGCAGTTCGGCGTAGAGGGCGGTCTCCAGTTCGTCGAGGCTGCTGGCAGGATGTTGCAGCAGGCGGTTGACCAGGGATTTTTCGGCAACGTCCGGCATCGGGTCCGCTTCACTTACCAGGGCCGGCAGCCCCCACAGGCCGGTCTCGGGGTTATCCGTCCCGCCGTGATGGATGAAGGCCGAATCCTTGAGTGCTTCCACCAACGGGGTATGCAAGTGCGCAAAACCTTCTTCCTGCCAGGCCAGCAGGTGGCTTTCCGAGAGGGCGGCCAGCGCGGCGGTGTGCAGGTGCAGGTAGGTAGCCGGTTCGCCGCGCTGCTCCAGGTAGGTGTGGTAGGCGTTGCGGATGGTTTCGGGCAGGAGGGGCTCGGCACTTGGTTCCGGCTCGGCCGGGCGTGACTCGCTGGTTTCATCCGGGCGGACCCCGGCTGTTGGCTGGTGGGTGAATGCGCGCCGGTGCCAGAGCAGGTAGGCCGGGTCGTGAGGGGTGCGCAGGGCCACCCCGTTCAAGTCGAAGCCGGCCGATGAGGCAGCCAGCATAGCCGCAGAAACATAAGATGGTTCCGGCTCGGCGATGATGGCAAAGAGCGGGGCTTGCAGCGGCAGGTGCGGGGCCAGGTTCTTCAAGGTTGCCTGGAGGGCGCTGGCATGCCAGTTCCAATCGTAACGGCGGCGGTGCAAAGCCATCTTGAACGGTGCAACGGCTTCCCGTCCCCACAGCCAGCCCGACCACAGGGCGCATAATGTCCAGAAGGCCTGGTTGGGGCGCGGCAGGGCGGTCAGCACGGCCTGGATGGGGATTTGCTTCAACCCGGGCGCCAGGTCACGCAGCGGACCTTCGAACAGGCAGATCCCGCCGCTCTCGGAGGGCAGTTCGGGCCAGGTGGAAATCGGGATGGGACCGCCATTCGGAGCCCAGGCCTCCACCCCGCGCTCGAGCGCCAACCAGACGTTGTTCTCCCGAAAACGGGGCGGGACGGTGAGCTGTTTCGGGCGTGGACGCTCCTCCGGGTACCCCCACAAGGTATTGGCCTCGTCGCAGGCGGTCAGCACCAGGGCTTGCAGGCAGCGGCGGCGCTCAGGGGACAGGTTCAAGCTGTCGATTTTATTGATGACCGTGATCAGGGTGTAAAC
>JBFYSM010000462.1:0-3262 GCA_041301605.1 Chloroflexota bacterium
GACCGGCCTTACGAGCGCATGATGGAACGGGAGTACATCGAGGATCTCCGGTAGGCATACGATGAATTTTTTTCCAAGCCATATGATGGGACCCCCATCCTGGTTATCGACACCAACCCATTGGACTTCGTCCGCCAGCCGGAGCATCTCAAACTGATCGAGAGCCGCATCCGCGCGACCATCCATCTGCCTCCATCATAGGAGAAGCCCATGCCCATCACCTCCGATGCCCTGATCCGTATTGCCAAAGAGCATATCATCCAGGTAACCCGCACCGATAAATCCATCATTGCGATCTACCTGACCGGCTCGGTCCTGACCGATGATCCCCTGCTGGGCGGTGCGACAGATATCGACCTGGTCTTTGTGCATGATAAAACGCCAAAGGTCAAGCGGGAGATTGTGCCTGTATCCCCCGAAGTCCACCTGGATATCAAACACAACCCGCGTCCTGAATACGACAAGCCGCGTGAACTACGCGTCCATCCCTGGCTGGGACCGGAGATGTGGAACCCGATGCTGCTGTATGAGACCGGGCCGTTCTTCGAATACGTGCAGGCCGGCGTACGCGACAAATTCCATGACCCCGTCAGCCTGCTGCAGCGCTCCCGCACCAACCTGGGCCATGCCCGCCAGCTCTGGAGTGACCTGTTCATGGGCGAGGAGAGCGACCCTCCAACCCTGCTGAAATACCTGAAGACAGTGAACCATGTGGCCAATGCTGTCGCCATCCTGAACGGCCCGGTGCTGGCCGAGCGCCGTTTCCTGCTCCAGTTCCCGGAGCGGGCTGAGGCGGCTGGAAACAAGGGTTTTGCGAACCGTTTGCTTTACCAACTGGGGGAAGAATATGTCGACAATGAGACGATACTCGGCTTCCTGCCCGTGTGGGAGAAAACGTTCATCGAAGCGTCAGGCCGGTCGAAGGTCGATGGGCGCATCCACAAAGCCCGGCTGGCTTATTACAAGAAAGCCTTCGAGGCCATGATCGAAAGCGGCAATGTGACCGCCGTCTTATGGCCGCTGCTCTTCACCTGGACGCTGGCAGCCTTTGCCCTGCCCGCATCCAAACAGGCCACCTGGTCATCCGCCTTCAAGTTCTTTGGCCTGCTAGATGATGGATTGCAGACAAAGTTGGAAACTTTGAGCACTTTCATGGATGATGTGGATGAAACCCTGAACATGCTGGCCGCAGCGAATGGGCTGGACGCCATATATCGGGATGGACGAAGGGTGGTTTAGGCACCGAAACTGTGGATAAGTCGCGAAAAACTGTGGATAACCCGTATTCTTTGTGGAAAACTTGCTCACTTGTTCGAAAATAAGGAAACAGGTATCCCCCAAATATGGGGGGTGTCTTTTCTTCCCGCCGAAATATGGATTGCCGATTGCTGGCGCATTTTCCGGTCTTATTCTTTTCAAGTTATTATCCACACCCGGTGTTTTTTCCAACAGCCTTGCTTATCCCCTTATCTGGCAATGATGTGGATAGCTCCCCCAGATATGGGTTCTTCATGCCCGGATTGGCAAACTATCCACATTTCCACAGTCCCTACTACTAATACTAAGAATCAAAATATATTAATAAAATGCTTGAATCTTGATAGAAAATATTGTAAACTCTTGTATAGATAAGTAGCCCCGTTCCATTTCTAGCAAGGGAGTTCAATATGGATATGATTAAAGTGTCTGCAACCTCCCGTACCTCCGCAGTGGCTGGGGCAATCGCGGGAGTCATCCGCGAGCACAAACGGGCGGAAGTGCAAGCCATAGGGGCCGGCGCAGTCAACCAGGCAGTCAAAGCCCTGGTGCTGGCCACTGGCTACTTGAAAAACGATGGCATCAATGTTGTCGCGGTGCCGGAGTTCGTGGACGTGGAGATCGAAGGCAAGGTGCGGACAGCCGTCAAGCTGGTTGTCGAGCCGCGCTAGTTTTCTCTGCGCCAATTCGCGTGTACAATTGAGGGGAATCCCATCAATCATATCCGCGCGGGAATTGTGCGTGAGTTCGACAGGATCGGTTTAGTGGAATAGGTTTCGATGCGCCGGAATTCATCCAGTCTTTTTTTTGTTCTGATACTCTTGTGCCTGGCAAGCCTGTTCGTCGCGGCGCTGGGGGGATCCGCGTCTGCTGCGCCGCAGGGGCAGGTAATCGATACGCCTACCCCCATTCCCCCCTATTATGTGGTTATCAGTGAATTCCGCTCGCGGGGACCTGGTGGAGCATCCAACGAGTTCGTGGAGATTTTCAACCCGACGGGAGAAACGATCAATATTGGGGGATGGTTGATCCGTTCAGTCAGTAATGCAGGAACAATGACCACAAGGTATACTATTCCGCTTGGTATCGATTTACAGCCAGGACAGCATTTTCTGGTTGCAACGACAGCAAGTGCAATAACTCCCAGGGATGGGGATTTAACGGCTGGTATCGCTGATGATGGTGGTGTCGCCTTGACTTTGGCGAATGGTACAACCGTAATCGATCAAGTTGGGATGAGTGCGAACGCAGCGGAAAGAACACCCTTACCGCAGTTAGTTGGATTGTCTGATCAGAGTTACGAACGCAAGCCGGGCGGCCTTTCAGGTAGTTGCTACGATACGAATGACAATGCCGCCGACTTTAGTCAGCCTCCTATCAATCCGAGTACCCCGCAATCCTCTGAAAGTCTGTTTACACCTTGTGTCGGTGCTGCAACTGCCACACCTACAGATACTCCAACCAACACCGCCACGCCCACAGATACCGGCACACCGACTTCAACCGGGACAGCCACCCAGACCGGCACTGCCACCCAAACCCCCACAGCCAGCAGCACCCCCACGGCGACGGGCACGGGTACGGCCACCTATACTCCCACTGCCACGCACAGGCCCCCAGCCCACATCGTCATCAGTGAATTTCGTTCCCGCGGCTCCAATGGTTCGGATGATGAGTTTATCGAACTGTTCAACCCATCTGCTTCTGCGGTGAATATCGGGGATTGGCAGATCAAGAAATCCAGCGGTTGCGGAACTACGATCTCTACCCTGCTGACCATCCCCGCCAATATCGTGCTGCAGCCGGGGCAGCATTACCTGGCGGCAAACACGGCCTCATCGGCCAGCAGCCCGGATCAGACCTTCTCGTCCACCATATCCGATGATGGCGGCGTTGCCATCCTGGCCTCGAATGGAGAACTTGTGGATCGGGCTGGCATGTGCGCTACAACAACTTATCGGGAGGGTACATCCCTCGCACCGCTTACTGCCACCGCAGACCAAAG
>JBFYSM010000476.1:0-3568 GCA_041301605.1 Chloroflexota bacterium
TCCGGGATCCGGTTGAAAACATTTGGCAGGCATTGTAAAGCGCCAGCAGGAAGAACAACATCCCGAAACCGCGCGTCAACCCGCCCCCCATGATCAACCAGGCCATGGAGCGGGGCAAAAGGGCATACAAGATCGTTGCCAGCGAACCGGATACCCTTGATTTGAGTATCTTTGATGCAAGCAGGAAAAAGATGAGAATGGTGAGCGTTGAAACCAGTGCCGGGAGAAACCGGAAAACCTCCAATAAATTAATATTGAACAGATAAGCCAATAAACCCGCAATATAAAATCCAAACGGCGGGTACATGAACGGGATATGCAAATTGTTATAACTCATGAATTCCGGAAGCACAAAATGGTTATCGATCAGATCCTGGACAGCAGAGTAGAACATACCCCCATCATTTACTGGAAAACCACCTGATAGCGTTGGCGCAAACCGGACCACTCCCCCCAACAGGATGGCCAACCCCAAAAGAAGGATGACCCATTGTTGTTCCCTCGATAACGATTTACGCTTCATTTAGTCAGCCTTGGTTGAACGATCATCTGGTTGATCATACCGAATGGGTTCCACTTCCCGCTGCTTCGTCTCGATCTTTTCCCAGCCCACGTGATAGTAGAAAGTCTGGCGCAGTTCAGGCGTCAGCAGGCTGGAGTGGCGGTAGCCCTGGTAGGTACCGGCGAACTGCATCCAGCGGAACCAGAAGATGGTGGTAAAACTCTTCATGAACTTGTGCAGTCGCAGGGCATGGAGCAGGTCGAAGCCGATGCTGGATATGGTATTGCGGATGAAATCGTAGAGGTTGAAATGCGCTTCCGGATAGATCTGTTTGAAGGCCATGGCCTCGCGACGGTAGCGATTATAGATCCCGCGCGGGGTTTCGTTATGGACATGAACGATCTCCGCCTCGGCCACGTAGGCGATCACATACCCCTGTTCCAGCGCCGCCTTGGTCCAGGCCAGGTCTTCCAACCCGGTCAGGGTCTCGTTGTATGGATGATCTTCCCACAGTGAGCGGCGGATGGCCGCGTTGGCGTTATTGCAGAATGGTTGTTTTTGCTGGAAATTGGATGCATCCGGATACCAGCGGGAGAAGATCTGCTGCTCGGAGAATTTGGCCGCGTCCGGTCCTCGCTGTTTGCCATAGGCCAGGGCCACATCCGGGTCGGTGAACGGCTCCAGCAAGCGTTCCAGCCAGTCGGGATAAACCGGGTAAACATGTGCGCTGGCGATGACCACGAACTCATGGCTGGCGGCCGCGATGCCGCGGTTTAACGAGCGCCCGAAGGTAAAGTCACCCGGCTGGATGTGAACCACCTTCGCACCATGATCCTCGGCGATTGCAACCGTGGCATCGGTCGAACCGGAATCGACCAGGACCACTTCCACATCCCGCACGGTCTGGCGCGCAATCCCCTCCAGCAGGCGGCCCAGGTGCTTCGCCTCGTTGAAGGCGCGGATGACGACGGAGCAGCGTACGTTCAAGCGTCTATGCCACTTTCTTCAGGCGGATGAGCAGCGATCCCAAACGCTGGTAGCGGAAATCCTTGATGCCATCCTTTTCCATGCGCTTGAGGCCGTAATGGTAACTCTCGGCCAGAACCTCGGGGTTGAGGACCATTTTCAGGATAGACAGGTCGCGTCCGAAACGGGGATGCAGGCCCAGGGTCCGGAACGCCAAGCGGGCAAAGGCCTTGGGTGTGCCCTGGCTCTTGGATGCCGCCAGGCGGGCGGGCAGCAGCGGGTAGAGCATGTCAAAGAGCATGGCAACCAATATCTTCTTCAACCCGCCGTTGGACGGGAAGTGCATATCCACAGCATGGACCAGTTCACCGCCAGGCTTGAGCATGGCATTCATGTGCTTCCAGACAGCCGGCAGCGCCGCGCCGGGGATGTGCTCCAGGACCGACAGGCTGTAGATGACATCGAAGTAACCCTGCGGCAGGGAGGATTTCTGCGGGTCGCCCAGCCGCTCCAACACGAACTTGATCTCCGGGTGGCTCTCGATGTACTCGCGCGGCGATCCGGAGCGCTCCCAGAACGATTCATCGCTCTGGAGGCCGAAATCATCTGCTGCCCACATCTCGCAGCCATAGTTTTTATGGAGGTGGAGCGGCATGGGCGAATAGGCCGCGCCGACATCCAGAACTTTTTCGCCCGCTTTCCACTCCCGGCAGGTCAGCAGCCAGGGGTAGTCGAAGCCCTTCAGGCTGAAACGAACGTTGTAAAGTTCCTGCTGGTGGTAGCGGTAAAGCCGCGGCAGGTCGGCCAGGGAACATTCGAGGATTTCATACATTGTTTTCACCAATCATCAAAGGATGTTATACTCTCAGCCATCAAATTTCAGGAGAAGCACATGAGCCAGTCCACGCCGACTGAGTACGACCCGATCTGGGAGAGTGAAATCTACAGCCAGGGGCAGGCGCTCAACCGCTACCCGTTCGACCTGGTGGTTTCGTTCGTCTACCGGCACTACCCGCGCAGCAAAGCGCGTGGGGATGTCAAGATCCTCGAGATCGGCTGCGGGGCAGGCAACAACCTGTGGTTCGCGGCGCGGGAGGGCTTCTCGGTCACCGGCATCGATGGCAGCGCCAGCGCCATCGAGTTCGCCCGGAAACGCTTCGCCGAAGATGGGCTGAAGGGCGACTTGCGCGTGGGGGATTTCATCCGCCTGCCGTTCGATGACAACTCGTTCGACATTGTGATCGACCGCGCCGCCCTGACCTGTTCAGGCGCCACAGCCGCCCGGGCGACGATCCAGGAAGTACGCCGCGTGCTGCTTCCGGAAGGCAAATTTTACTTCAACCCGTACAGCGACCGGCATGCCAGTTTCAGCGCCGGCAAGCCCGGACCGGACGGCCTGCGGGTGGACATCGACGGCGGCACCCTGGTCGGAATCGGGCCGCTGTATTTCTACAGCAAGCGCGAGATGTTCGACATCTTCAACGAAACCACCGGCTGGAAGATTCTCAGCATCCGCCACATCGAATGGAGCGAGGAACTCCTGCCCAAAGTGGATATCCACGCCGAGTGGATCGTGATCGCGCAGAAGATCTAAGAACGGTTCTGCACGAAGGCCCAGGCATCCGCCGCCAGCATCCCGCTGGCGGCTTTCACATAATCCGCCAGCCGGAAGATCGCCACTTCTCCATAATTCAATTTCGCCGCCGACCACTGGTCGCGTTCCTGCAAAACCTTCTGCACCGGTTTGCAACTGACCTGCGGGTCGAGCTCGAGGTTACGAACGAACATACGGTAAGTCAGGGTACGCCACTCCCCGTCCGCCCCGCGCACCGGGCCGGTGAATTCCTTCCAGTAGCGGTAGGGAACATTGGCAACCTGCTCCACATATTGCACCATCGATGTATAGAAAATATCCGCGCCGAGCAGCAAGACCTTGAAATCCAATCCTAGCATGCGGTCGAAGGACGAGCCGGGGTCATAGCCGCCAGGGGTATCGCAGCGGGCAAGGTCAACGGCGTAACGCCCGATGGCAGCCACGGACTGGATGGGGTGCGGGGAACGGTATGCGCCGGGCTGGGTGCGGACCAGTTCAGCAAACGC
>JBFYSM010000341.1:0-5838 GCA_041301605.1 Chloroflexota bacterium
TTCGCTCGTCGTCAGCGCAGTCGCCAGCGTCGTCATGCTTTAGGTGGCTCCGGCGCATGTACTCGACGCCCTGTCCGCCGTCATCCAAACCTTATCCAAAAATGGCAACACTCATGCCATATGACCCACTAGTTGTATATTTCTTTGATGCCCCACTTCTCAAACGCAACAAAAAGACCACATGGAATCCTTGTTCCATATGTTCTATCTATTCCTGTGCTCCCAAGGGTATGCTGTATATACGGATAATACAAGGGCGAGAGGGGGTAAAGACAGACATGACTCGAGATTTGGATCTCAAACCGCCCAAGAGTTCATTGAGCCAGTTTGGCCAAAACTCAGCTCTGGATTCGATCACTCTGAAGACATCTGAGCCAGGAGATACCGTATACGCTGTACCAAATCGCCGGGTTTTAGCACCGTGACAGATTCTACGCCAGGTTGAAAATGTCGGATATTGTGTGTGGTAAGGTAAACACATCCTTCGCGCACCGCAGCCGCTAAAATGGGTAGATCCTTGTGGTCTGCGGCCTTTGACAACGCCTTGATTTCGGCCACGCTCGGATCTGAAACCACACGGAGACAACGGCTCACCAACATCTGAAATGCCGGCATCGCAGCCAGCATCTTTTCTTCAAGGTTTCGTTCCACCTCGGTGATAACCTGCTCACTGGTCACTGCTTCGATCAAAGTAATCTCTGCCATACGGAGGATCACCAAACTGGCACTATGCTCATTTGGTGAAGCCGCACCCGCAAAAAGCACATCAGCATCTACGAAGATGCGAGGTTTAGGCGGGCTGTTTGCCATACTTTTCCTTGTTGTACCGTTCACGTTGCTTGCGGAGATCATCCAGGAGTTCATCAACGCTCACGCCAGCTTCCAGGCGGATCCGTTCGATCTCGTTAGCCAGCTCCGGAACCATCGGCACCATCGGGACAAATACAAAGATGCCGTCAAGATCCACCAGGCGGAAGATCTTCCCGTTTTCGATGTTGTACTTTTCGCGCAGTTCAGCAGGGAGTGTGACCACACCACGTTCTCGGACTTGAATTGTGATTTCCATATCTCTCCTTCGTAGGTATATCTGCTGATGCAGAAATACTGCAACCACAGTATATCAGATAACAATTCAAAAATCAAGTGTACTTTCTTAAAATAGACTACGCTCTGAAAGCAGAGCGTAGTAGACGAGAAAGTACTGTATGGAATATTTGGACTATATGTTCCTGTGCCCCCAAGGGTATGCTGTATATACGGATAATACAAGGGCGAGAGGGTGATTCGAAAAGATAATTGATTTGATTTCCGGTTCAGAACAGGATGATGGACATCTTCCCCTGCCCTAAGTTATGATCACCAACCCCAGGATCACGCTGACAGCGGCCAGCAAGGCGGGGGCGCGCAGGTCTTTCCAGACCAGCTGAACCGTCTCCGCTCGCAGCCAAGCAGGCAGTTTGGGAGATATCTTCCGGAACAGTGTGATATAGATCACAGCGAAGAGCACCCCCATGATTGGCAGGAATATGGCGAGATTGTTTGCGCTAGCGATGATTGCTCCTCCTTCTGCGTATCGAATGTCGACTGGGGAACCCGGCACAAATAAATAGGCAACCAGCATTCCAAAAATGCTTTGGAGGGAAAAAACAGCCGGAATCACCAGGAGAGATCTTCCACCCTCGAGGGGCAAACCAAGAAGAGGAAATAGTGAAAGGAGGAAGAAGATCCCTGAACACACAAGCACAAAGCCCAGGACAATAAAAATAATCGCTGGCAGCCCCGAGATCCGCATAATATTGTAGGTGTCACCGCCCAAGGTTAACATCTGAAAACCCTGGATGATCGCGCCCCACGGGAAGAGCAAGACGAAAGGAAGGTTTGAAACAGAACGTCGCTTCCAAAGCAGGATGAAGACCATTACGGAAACCAGAATACTAATAATATACCCCGAAGCAAACCTCCAAGCGGTATCAACAACAGGCCTGACAAACCCTGTAAAAGTGAATGGGTGCGCATAAAAACTCCAGACTGTTTCTCCCTCAATCCGGGTAGCCAGAGCGTGACCGCCCTCATGCAATATCGATCCCAGAAAACCCTGTACGATCCATGAGCAGAATAGTAGAAGCATGGAAAGAATGGCTGACTTTCCCATGGAAGGGTGCTTACGGAAAGACAACCAGAATCCTGTCAGCAAACCAAGCCAGAGAATTAGCTCAAAGATCAAAGATGGTATTCTGTTTGGTGGATTTGCAGGACACGCAAATTCGACGACCACTGGTTCGCTCAAATTACCGGATGCATCACAAATTCTGGTTTCGATCGTGAGCGAAAGCGGGTACAGTACCACAGGACATCCCACAGAACTAGTGACCAACCCTTCGATTTTTTGTTCGTCCGCGGAGGCCGTGATTCTTACATCATCAAACCTGGGGAAGTAGATTCCTGCCGGGACGGTCGCTAACAATTGGTGTATGACAGTGATGGCATCTCCCGCCGGGTCTGTGAAGTATATGTCCTTATGGAGGAGTAATTGCCCGTTTTGGTCATCTGTCCGTTCTTCCACGCGTAGAATAACGGGAGTGTGTGCCAGGACTGTTTGACCGGCAGGCAGTGGCGCCAGTTGCTGGGGGGCGGAGGTTGCTGACGCACAGGCAGTCATCATCAGGGCAATCAGGAAATAGAAGATCAGGTTGCGAACCTCGAAGGCCTTGACTTTGTATTCAACAGGTTGAGTGTTCATATAGTTTTGTTTCTGATTATGTCTGCATGTGTGTCTAGAGGATGACGATCAATCCAGGAATCTCGCTGACGATGTACAGCACTGCTGGGAAGCGCAGTTCCTTCCCGGTCGGGTGAAGCGACTCGGTTCGCAGCCCGGCAGGAAGTTTGGGATGGATCCGGCGGAAAAGCGTGTGGTAGATCACCGCCAAGATCGCCCAGAAGACAGTACCAATCGCAAATGCATTCGTAGTGGGGATCAATTCTGCGGTGATGGAATATTCCAGGTTGTAGGGCGAACCTGGTACGAACGGCGGCAATCCCGCGCTCTGGAGTAGATTGCGCCAGTCGCCCAGCATCCTTTCGACGAGCCGCAAGCACAGCACCAGGCTGGGCCGGGGAGGCGGGAAGTAGAGCTTGGTTGGTCATCAGGGCATCCGACATGGGACACTGTCCGTGAACGCAGAATTCCCCCTTATCATAGCATAAATGATTATGAATAGTTCCGGCCATTCTTGGGACTATCATTCCCTTGAAAACCGTTTCCTCCGGAGAACTATAGGTGTCAGACGAGTCTATCTGGGTGTGAAATGTACCCGAAAAATAAAAACCCGCCTGATTAAGGCGGGTCGTGTGCCCCCAAGGGGATACTGTATTGGGAAGCTCTCGCTTGGAACACAAGGATGAATAGATACTTATAGAGATTGATATATTAACCCAAACAAAAAGACCACACGGAATCTTTGTTCCATATGGTCTATATGTTCCTGTGCCCCCAAGGGGCTACTGTATATAGGGATAATCCAAAGTTGAGAGGGTATGCAAATTATATATAGTTCATAAATTCAGAAAGAAAAGTCGTGAGAATGTTTTGTCAGGCACAGCGCAAATTAATATACCATGGGGATGAGCCGTTTTGTCCGAGCTCGATAATTCAAGTAATCTTCTCCCAGTTGTTCCAGCATAAATCTTTCCTCGACCTTCATCCGGTTGAGATATCCAAGAGTGATCGGGATCATCATGAATAAAATTGATAACCAATTGGATATCAAAATTGAAATCCCGATGAAAATAATCAATTGTCCAAGGTATCCAGGATGTCGGATGAATTTGTACAGGCCGGTTTCGATGATCTTATGGTTCTCCACTCTTGCAACCGAATAGGTAAAGAATTGTTTCAGCGTCAGCAAGGAATGAATTCTGATGATGAACCCGATGACGAACACGGCCATGCCAACTACGAAGATGGTATTCCAAGTATAAATCCTGCCTATTTTCGTCGCACCGATTGCAAAGGACAGGGCATAGCCAAGGGTAATGAGAACGTATAACCACCATAAACTGCTTTTATCGTTCGAGGTGGTGACCTTGCTTTTGCTTCTCTGCCTCAAATTCATGAATACTTCGAAGAATCCATACAGGTAGGAGACGGCGATAATGATGATTATTTTTGGATCCATGGTTTCCTCTCCTGTTATTAACCTGACTTCATTTATCCGGCTGGGCTGTCACCTGCCATTATATTCCACGGTGATGACGACTTTTCCTTGAGCGTGTTCCCTTTCAAAATACCAGAGGGCTTCAGCGACCCGGCTCAACGGGTAACACCGATCGATCACCGGTAGGATCTTCCCGGATTCAAGCAGTTCTTTTATCAAATTCAGGTCTTTTTGACTTTGCACCAGGGAAGCGACAGATGTTTTCTGCCCCCCGGGATCGGAATTTCTTTTCTTGTTGCTCGCTGCCTGGGCAAGTTGAAGAATCGAGCCACCGGCAACGACATAAGTTCCTTCATCGGTTAATGCGCGCAGATAATCAGAGATCGGATGATATCCGTTCACAGCCAGGATCAGGTCGTACTGCTGACCGTTTTGGGTGAAATCTTCTCGTGTGTAATCGATGATATGGTCTGCACCAATCGAGAGCACCATCTCCAAATTCCGCGTGCTGCACACTGCAGTGACTTCCGCCCCGAACGCTTTGGCGATCTGCACGGCAAACGTTCCTACACCACCAGTTGCGCCATTGATCAAGACCTTTTGCCCAGGTTGAAGGTTTCCGTTGTCTCGTAATGCCTGCAAGGCGGTCATCGCCGCGAGAGGGACCGCCGCAGCCTGCTCAAATGTTAGGTTGACAGGTTTCAGCGTGATTGCATTTTCATTGGCACATACATACTCGGCAAAAGTGCCGCGACCGGTTGCGCTAGGCAAGTACCCAAAAACATCATCTCCCGGTTTAAACTGCCTGACGGACCTGCCAACCGCCTCGACCCGCCCGGCTACATCCGCCCCGAGGATCTTGTTTTTGGGTTGCAGAAAACCTCCTGGCATCAGGCGGATAAAGAACGGTTTTGCCCGCATCATGCGCCAGTCACGCGAATTTATAGATGCCGCATGAATTTTGATCAGTACTTCATCATCCTTTGGATCAGGTTTTGCTACCTCCTGGAGTTGAAGAACATCCGGTGAACCGTATTTTGTACAGATAATCGCTTTCATTATCACGCGCCTCCATTGAGCTTTTCGTAAAGATGGCCAACAACTATTCCAAGAGCGAGAAACCTTGGCACGTTCATCCCTGTGTCAATCAAAAGGTAGACAAAGGCATTGTTGGGATTAACAAGAGTTGATAGGACTTCGATAACGACCATGGCAGCAAAGCTAAGGATCAATGCCTTAAAGATGGGATTTTTTGTTGGAATCTTTTCAAAGAATCGCAGCAGGAAATAACTGACGCAGCATCCGATAACCAGACCACCAACCAGAGCTTGAACAAGAGCCAATGGAAGAGATGAGATCGAGAAAGCAGCTCTATACTCGGCAGCGATGGGGGACACTGAAATTACGAAATCAGTTATCCAGAAGGCTGCGCATCCTGCTCCAGCTAACTTAAGCAGTTTCTTGTAGAACTCACGTGATGTCTGCCGCTTGGTTCGAGCTGTGGCCTGGGTTTCCATGGTTGTCCACCTATTCCGCCTGAGCAGACTTGGAAGCATTTGCGGATGGATCGGATCCTTTATACAGCCGTCTGTATAGATAGCCAATAACTATTCCAAGAAAGAGAAACCTTGGTGCGTCAAGCATTATGCCGATGAGAAAGTAATGCAAGACATCACGCTGC
>JBFYSM010000491.1:0-2847 GCA_041301605.1 Chloroflexota bacterium
TGCCGCAGCTTTCCCGACGATCCGCCGTCATCCGCAACGGAGACGATCGCAGTCAGGTTGTGGGTATGTTCCTTCAGGCCGCGCAACACGGTGGCCAGCCCGTGGCCTCCGCCGATCACCACCACGCGCGGCCCCCGCTCGCGGCGCCGAGACTCGGCCAATTGATCCACTAAATTTTGACCCGGGCGCAGGAGAGGAATAATCAGAGAGCGGTTCAATCCCCATAAACCTATCAGCATCATAATGAGACCGGCACCGCCGATGATCAGGAGCCGCAGGGGACCCGAAAGGAATTCCGGCGACATGTTCTCAAGGAATTCCAAGGATATGGCCTCTATGATCGGCATATACCAGACCGGAGGCTCCCGGTAGTAAACCGTGTGCAGGTAAACCGCTATACCGATCCCCAGGACGGTGGAACCGCCCAAAAGCAGCAAGATCCAACGCTTGACCCCCAGGCCAGGATTCAGCCAGCGCAGGATCTCGTGAGCATCCCGCCTGAATCGAGAGGATGAACGTTTTTGGGGGTTTTGCATGCGGTGCATGATAGCAGTCTTTGGATGAATAGTCAATCAAAGCTCGTGTGCACGCAAAACATGTCAGGGCCGCTGGTTGAGTAGCCGGATGCGCTGGTTTCGATCCGCACAAACCGCTACTCAACCAGCGCATCCGGCGTATCGAAACCAGCATTCCTGGCAATCTACTGACAACCTTTGCGTGTACACCAAAGCTCGATTGAGCCGGTTTACGGAATTCCCAAACAGGCAGTATAATCCCTTGCATGGGCCTCATCCTTGCTATCGATATCGGCGGCACGCAAATCCGGGCTGCTCTCTATTCGTATGAAAGCATCCAGCCCATTCAGCACCAGCGCATCAGCACACAGGGCACTGGAAATACTGTTTACGAACGATTGATCTCGCTGATCGATTCGGTCTGGGTGGATGAAATCGAGATCATCTCGGTGGCTGTAGCCGGTCCTTCCAATCCGGAAATGGGTGTGATCCTTTCATCACCCAATATTCCCGGATGGCTGAACTTCCCACTCGGCGAAAAATTGACTGGCCGCTATCATGTTCCTGCACATATCAGCAACGATGCCAACCTGGCTGCCCTGGGCGAGTGGAAATATGGTGCCGGGCAGGGTCATCATGATTTGCTTTACTTCACCATGAGCACTGGCATTGGCGGCGGCGTGATCAGCCGGGACCAGCTCCTGCTCGGACACAAGGGGCTGGCCGCTGAACTGGGACATGTCACCGTCCTGCCCGATGGGCCGCTTTGTTCTTGTGGTCAGCGCGGTCACCTGGAAGCAATAGCCTCCGGGCCATCGATCGCCAGTTACGCCCTTGAACGGCTCAACGCAGGTGAACCCTCGGTCATGAAGCCTGGCCCTCACCTGAGCGCGCGGGATGTAGCCCAGGCTGCCCGCAAGGGCGACCAAATCGCCATCCAGGCCTTCGAACGCGCCGGTTATTATCTGGGCCGCGCCCTGGCCGATTTCCTGCACATCTTCAACCCATCCATCGTAATCTTTGGTGGAGGCGTCTCGCAGAGCAGTGAACTCGTATTCGAACCGATGAAAACCTCCCTGAAAGAACACATCATGGATCCCGGATATCTCGATGACCTGATCATCACGACCGCTCGACTTGGTGATGACGCCGGGCTGCTGGGCGCGCTCGCCTATGCACGGATTGAATTGTCCGCACAAAAGGATTGAAACTCTTAACACCCTCAGGAAACTGGAGAAAATATGGAACCAATGAAATTACCGGGTCCCAAAGCCCGGGCGCTTATCAAGCGCGATTCGGCTGCAATTTCCCCATCTTACCCGCGCAGCGTTCCCTTCGTAATGGATCACGGCAAGGGAACCGAAGTATGGGATGTGGATGGGAACCGCTTCCTGGACTTTGCAGCCGGCATCGCGGTCGTTTCCACCGGCCACAGCCACCCCAAAGTGGTCAAAGCCATCCAGCAGCAGGCTGAAAAATTCCTGCACATCTCATCCGATTTCTACCACAAGAGTTGGGTGGAACTCGGCGAGAAACTGGATGAAATTGCCCCATTCGAAGAATCCGCCAACACCTTCATGACCAATTCGGGAACGGAGGCGGTTGAGACTGCCATCAAACTTGCCCGCTACCATACGGGACGTACGAATTTCATCGGCTTCACTGGCGCATTCCATGGGCGGACGATGGGCGCGGTAACCCTGACCGCCAGCAAGCCCACCTACCATCGCGGTTTCTATCCATTGATGAATGGCGTTGTCCATGCGCCATACCCCAATCCCTACCGCCCGATCCTGGAACGAAAAACCGGAGAAGATTACGGTGAGACTGTTGTCCGTTATATCAATGATGAGATCCTCGGCCACATCATCCCGCCTGATGAAGTCGCAGGCATCCTGGTCGAAAGCATCCAGGGTGAGGGCGGCTATATCGTACCCCCTCCGGGTTTCTTCCCTGCCCTGCGGGAACTGTGCGATGAACATGAGATCCTGCTGATCACCGATGAGGTGCAAAGCGGCATGGGGCGTACAGGCAAATGGTGGGCGATTGAGCATTTCGAAGTAGAACCGGATGTTGTCACGGCAGCCAAGGGTATTGCATCCGGCGTACCTCTGGGTGCTTGCATCGCCCGCCAATCGGTTATGGATTGGCCGCGCGGCGCCCACGGCAATACCTACGGCGGTAACCCCCTTGCGTGTGTCGCATCCCTGGCAACCATCGATCTGATCGAAAATGAGTATCTTGAGAATGCGGCCACCGTCGGTCAATACACACTGGATGCATTGCACGAGATCATGGCTCGTCACCCGAGCATCGGAGATGTGCGCGGCAT
>JBFYSM010000507.1:0-3958 GCA_041301605.1 Chloroflexota bacterium
ACCACCCTGAACGTTGGCGTGCTCCGCGGCGGGACAGTCTCGAACGTTGTCCCGGACGAAGCGGTTGCGAAAGTGGACCTGCGCGTGCTCCAGCCCGAGGAATGGGAGCGCGTCAATGCGGCCATGCAAGCCCTCAAGCCTGTGCTGGATGGGACCTCCATCCAGGTATCCGGCAACCTGAATCGCCCCCCCATGCCCGCCACAGATCTCATCATGGGCGCGTTCGAAAAGGCAAAGAAGATCGCCGCCCAAATGAACCTGACATTCAACGCAGGCGGCACCGGCGGCGGCTCAGACGGCAACTTCGTCGCGCCGCTGGGCATCCCGCTGCTGGATGGTCTTGGCCCGATTGGCGAGAATTATCATTCAGAGAAGGAATACCTGTTCACGGACAGCTTGTTTGAGCGCACCCATCTCATGGCCCTCTTGTTGCGAGATTGGATGATATGAAAAAAACGACCATCATCCTTCTGGCTTTGCTCACAGCCTGCGCAAGCCCGGCAACTCCACCCCCAGCCGATATCATTGCTGTACAAAATACCTTCTCGACTCAAGCCTGGATACCGGATCTATATTCCTGCGCATCCGAAACTGGTGCTGCCATATCCATCGAAACCCGCGCTGCAGACTTCTTCGACCCATCCGCGCAACTTTGGATACGCCTGGGCGAACCGGGTGAAGTTTCATCCACTGCTTACGAAATCGGAACGGAAGAAATCGTTGTGGTTGCCCATCCCGATAATCCACTGCAAGGTCTGACATTATCCAACCTGCGCGCCATTTTCAGTGGGGAAATCCGGAATTGGGCCGAGGTTGGAGGGGCTGATATCCCCATCCAGGTGTGGATATTTGGCCCCAGTGAGGATATCCGACAGATCTTTAATTCAGCTGTGATGTCGCACCAAACCGTATCATCGCAGGCGCGGCTGGCGGCAAATGCCGCTTCGATGGCAACAGGTGTGGAGTCCGAACCTGGCGCGATCGGTTTCTTGCCTCGCTCATTGGTGAAGCCAAGCTTTCAAATTGTCAATATTGAGGAATTGTCATCTTCGATCATCGTTCCCGTTCTGGTGTTCGCGGTGCCCGATGCAGACCAGGCAGCCATCACTCTTGTCGCCTGCATGCAGAATAAATAGAAATGTTCCGTTTAGCAACCCGTTGCCAAACGGAACATGGAAGTGTACGGATTACAGCCCAAGCCGGTCAATGAGCGAATGCTACTGATCCTTCCCCGGAAGCGCATTAAACAAATACCCTTTTCCCCGATTGGTACGGATGTATTCGTGCTTGCAACCGGCCGCCTTCAATTTCTGCCGAATACGGGATACATACATGGATAGAAGCTGGTTCGCATCTTCGGTGACACCTCCCCATATTTCGTGCATGATTTCATAGCGCGTGGCCAACTTCCCCTCGCGGCAGAAGAGAAAGCACAATACCTTGAATTCAGTGGGAGATAATGGCAGATGCTCATCGTTATAAACAACTGACTGGTCGATCAGATCAATTGTCAATTCACCATCGAAATAGTGCACCATTTGTTTTTCTGCCGGAAACTGATCGTGACGGCGCAACAATGAACGGATGCGCGCATCCAGTTCCGTGATGCTGTAAGGTTTGCGGACGTAATCATCCGCCCCCACATGGAACCCATGCAATATATCGCCTTCAGAAACCATGGCTGTCAACATGAGAACCGGGATATCCATCATGTCGCGCAAACGAGTACAAACATCAAATCCGTTCATGCCCGGCATCATGATATCGAGTATAACCAGATCTGGCAGTAGTTCGTAAGCAAGCCTCAGCCCCTCTTGGCCATCGGGTGCGATGAAAATGGTATAACCTTTCGAAGATAGCGCCAATTTCAATACTTGCGCCGCATCGAAATCATCTTCAATGATCAACAACTTGTGGCTGGCAGGAGTATGCTTTTCAATCATAGAGCAATTTATATATTCCTCTCTCCCTGGTTTACCGGATGGATTTGAGAAGCTCATGGACTATAACATGAATTCAATCTTGATTCAATCTCATTAAAAATTTTTAACGTTCTTGTAAGGTACATTCGTCAAGAAACCCAACACCTATTTCGCAAATTCCTGAAGTTCCCGCTGGAGGGCATAACCGGCCCGTAAAACCAAAGCATCCATCCACGCACCGCTGACGATTTGAAGCCCAATTGGCAAGCCCTGCCTTGTAAACTCGAAAGGTAACGTAAGCGCCGGCAATCCCGCCAGATTGAAAGGGGCAGTAAAGCGTGTCAGGCGACGCGCCTGTTCCACAGAATCGGTTCCATCGATCAAAGGAGCTGGGATTGGTGTCGTTGGCAAAACCAGGATGGAATATTCTTCGAAGAATTTCCCAAACCAGTGTGAAATCTTATCCTGCATCCGCCTTGCCAGGATGTAATCTGTAGATGACAACGCAGCACCTGCCTCCAACCGACGCCGAACATCATCACCGAAATCCTGTGGAGCGGATGCCAACCGTTCACGATGGAAAACAGCAGCATCAGCCTGTACGATCTGCCCGTTGGCCAATGCTGCCTGATACAAGATTGGAACATCTACTTCATGGATGCTTGCCCCCAACTGCATCAACAATCTTCCGGCTTGTTCTACTGCGGCCAATACCTCGGCATCCGCTTCTTCAATATATGAACCAATGGCCAGCGCCACCCGCCACCCTTTTACTCCTGACTCAATATCTTGGATGTAATCAGGAACAGGTGTATCGATTGAATTTGGATCTTGATGATCATATCCCGTGATGATTTGCTGCAGGATTGCCACATCCCGAACCGTGCGCGCCATGGGGCCGACATGATCGAGGTTCCACGAAAGCGGCAGTACACCGCGCAGGCTCACCCGTCCCCGCGTGGGTTTTAAACCCACGATTCCACATAAGGATGCCGGGATACGGATGGAACCCCCGGTATCGGTTCCAAGGGCACCCAAACACATCCCCGTCGCCACAGCCACTGCCGAACCTCCCGACGAGCCGCCAGAGATGCGATTTTCATCCAAAGGGTTTCGACAAGTACCGAAATGCGGGTTGATATTGGTCACACCAAGCGCAATTTCGTGCATATTGGTCTTTCCAAGGATGATCGCCCCCGCTTCCTTTAACTTCTTCACAACATGCGCATCGTGTTGAGGGGTGTAATCCTGGAAGAACTTAGAACCAGCCGTTGTACGGACATCAGAGGTCTCGAATAAATCCTTCAAGGCAATTGGGATACCAAACAAACTGCCGGGTTGATGTTGAACCATGCCAGTGGATTTCGATTGTGCGAGCGCTTGTTCATCAAGAACTGTAATAAAACTGTTGAGTCGCCCGTTATGTTGATGAACCCTAGCCAAACATTCCTGGGTCAACTCAAGTGGTGAGATTTCATGGCGTGTGATGGAATCTATTGCTTGAGCAAGAGTTGGGATCGACATTTCCATAAACCCATTATAGTTGGCTTCTTGGTAAATGTTCAGTTGCGCCCATATCACAAACGCTTTCCCAGGTTATCCTACAAAGGCAACCTTTTTAAAAAACTTGCCCCCGCTTATTGCGGGGGCAAGTTACAAAGTTGAAATCCTTTAGAACAATCCCACCACTTTTCCAGTTTCCAAGTCCACATCCACATCATAGAAGACCGGGCGGGTTGGCAGGCCAGGCATGGTGCGCATCGTACCCAGCAACGGATATAGGAAGCCCGCCCCAACCGAGGCGCGGATATCCCGGATTGGGACAATAAAGCCCTTCGGCACACCCTTCAGGTTCGGGTCGTGGCTAAGGCTGAGATGAGTCTTGGCCATGCACAAAGGCAGTTTGTCGAAACCGAGCTTGGTGTAGAGTTCGATCTTCTTCTCAGCTTCGGGCGTGTACTCCACCCCATCTGCGCCGTAGATTTCCTTGCAGATGATCTCGATCTTTTCTTTAATGGAAATTTCCAGCGGATACA
>JBFYSM010000350.1:0-4629 GCA_041301605.1 Chloroflexota bacterium
GGCTGCCCTCCCCGGTAGATCGTTTCCCCAACCTTATGGACCACCAATTTTTGTTCTGCCAAGGCCGGGAGGATGGCCTGCACACCTTCCAAGGATAGCCCGGTCAGCGAGGCGAGCTCCCCTTCATCGCCCTTCACCATACGGCCCAAAACCTGCAGGCAGCGCAGTTCCTCCGGAGATACAGGCGCGGCAGGCAATTCCATCTTCGGAGGCGGCTGGGAGGGGCCGTATCCCAGCCAGGGCCGGAAGGAGAAATCCAGGAAGTTCAGCCACTCGCCGCGCGTCACGGCGTAGGGCAGCTGCAACCCTCGCAGCGACCGGCGCAGCTCGCCCGCATACCACCCGCCTGGCCCATCCACCTGGATCCAGAGCGAGGCGCTGCGCCGCTTGCGGCGGGTATGAGAGGCCAGGCGCCGGAGGAGCGGGGTGTATACGTAAGGCGGCAGGCAGGCGGGGGAGGAGATGCGGAAGATAAAGGTATCCGTCCAGCCACCCTCGAAGGGCAGGCTGGCCCAATCCGAAAAGAACATGTTCCCGATCCGGACGGTCATGGGCTAATCCGAACAGGGGATGGTGAAATAATCATCGCGGGTGAAGAACTGCTGCGGGTCGAGCCAGACGAAACGGCCATCTTCCGTTTGATGCTTGACCCCAAAGTGCAGGTGCGGGCCGGTGCTGTTGCCGGTGTTTCCGGAAAGGCCAACCGGATGGCCGCGCCCCAGGATCTGGCCGGGGGCGACACTGATCGCCTCCAGGTGCGCCAGCCAGACCTGGTAGCCGTTGTTCTCCACCACGACCAGGAGACCCCAGGGGCCGTTCTCGCCCGCCCAGACCACCTTGCCGCCCATGGGAGTGATCACGGGCGTGCCCGTATCCACCGGAAAATCCACCCCGCTATGGGAGAGGTAGAAGGGATCGTGGAACTGGCAGCCCAGGAGCGGTTTCTCATACCACTCACCCCAGTGCCGGATCGGGCCGGATAGCGGCAGGCCGGATAGATTCCCATCCGGAGCATGATAGCCCTCCCAGGGCACAACATCCTGCCCGGCCGCGGATGCGCCGTTATCCTCGTACTCGCTGTTCTGGGGGATATCGAACATCCACTCCACCACACCCGGCTGGGCCCATTCGGGCAACTGGGGGATGGCCATGGCCACAACCAGCACATAGCCCACCACCAGCGCCGCCCCGCACAGGAGCGGCGCAAGAAGGATCATGAGCAGAAACCGCAAGATGGACTTCACGCTACAACACCCGCCCCAGCCGATCCAGGCGGATCTCGCCCCGCCCCCCACCCTGCAGGCCCATCGAAGCCTCGATGGACAGCCCGTTGCGGATCATGCGCATCGAGAGCCAGTAGGAGATACCCGAACCGGCGATCACCGGGGTCAGGAGCACAGGGTTGGCGGCATACAGGGCACCGGTGGAGGGGGTGGTGATGGCAATCACCACCAGCACGGCGGGCGGGAAGAGGGCCAGGAAGCGCGCCTGCCACTCCACGCCCTTGGCGGCAGCCCGGGCGCGCGAGAGCACCTCCACAACAGCCCCCAGGGTCTTGCGCAGGGAGGCCACCAGCGGGCCGATCTCGATCCGGCCTTCCAGGGAAGCCAGGAGCGAGGTGGCGACGATATCCACCGCCGGGTTGTCCCAGGCGGTCGTCCACTCGCGCACCGCCTGGGCAGCCTCATCCGCCGGGGCAGTCCGCAGGCGCACCACCAGGTCGCCCAGGACCATCCGGCCATCCGGCCCAACCGCCTGGGCGGCCTCATCCAGGGCGTCCCCCAAGGGCTTGCCCTGGGCGAGCAGGGTCTCGACCACGCCCAGGCCGCGCAGGATGTCCTTGGCCTGTTTGAGGCGGAACTCCTGGCGTTTATCGGAGAGCGTCCCAGCGTAGAGCAGGCCGCCCGCGATCGCAAAAAGAAGGGCTGGAAAAGGTCCAAGAAACATCCCGCCCAGGAGGCCACCGCCAACCCAGGCCAGGAAGCCATAGGCGATCTGGTTGAAGGCCAGGCCGGTGCCGGTCTGGCGGGCGATCTTTTCCGGGTCGAAGCGCTTGCGGGGAGGAGCGATGCCCATGGCGCGCGCCATGCCCGCCTCCCCGACCGTGCGCCGCCAGCCCAGCGATAAAGGAATGGCCGCCAGGGCCAGGGCGGCGATCAAGGCAATCAGGGTTGTCATCGAACACCTCCTGCATGAAATAACATCGAAAGCTGCTCCGCCCCGCCCTGGGAGAGCCAGAAGACGAAGTAGATCCCGACCACCCCCAGCAGGGCGCTTGCGAGTGGATAGAGGCCGACTTCCTGCCAGGCCAGGTCGACCGGCCGGAGCGGGGCAACCTGCAGCTGCGGGAGCGGTTGTTTGTGATCTGCCGGGCGGTCATCCCGCTTGCGCGAGGCAGCCTGCTGGTTGACGAACCGGTGCGTCCGGGCGGCATAACGCAGGCGGCGCGTGAGCCAGACTTCGGGCGGGACGCGGTCCGGGCCGAGGCGCAAGAGGGCCAGGATCACAAACCCTACCAGCACCAGGAAGCCGACCACCACCTTGCCTGCAAACGAAAAGGGCAGGAAGAGGCACAAAACAGCCAACAGGGCGCCTCCGCCCAGGATGCCGAGGTCACGATCGTTGAACATGGATCCTCCAAATTCTCTATTGCAAAGGGCACAAAGGAGAAAACTTTTTTTGTGTACTTTATGTACTTCGGATTTTTTCGCTAAAATGGCGGCGCGGGCTGGAAGTCCCGGAGCATATCGCCCAATTGGGGCAGGAACAGGAAGGCGAACAGCACAACCACCACCAGCCCGACCACCCCGATGATGGCCATGGATGTCATGCGGCTGGCGCCGAAGGCTGCCCCGGCCGTGCCCTGCAGGATGTAGTACAGGCCTCCCAAAAGGGCGACCACGATCAGCAACCCGGCCAGGAAGGCCCAGGCATCGCGGGCGATCAATAACAGTTGTTCCATAATCGGTTCAAACATACGCGCGTACCTCCTTTTCAATCATCACCCACAGGCGCCCAGGAACCAGGCGGCCAGCGGCACGGCCGCCCCCGCCAGGAGCATCCCAAAGACAGCCTCGGCCGACTCGACCAGGGCATGCGATAGCGTGGCGGTTGCGCCGAGCGAGGCCGAGAGCAGGGCGGAAAGGGCTGCCCGCAGCATGCGCAGGGCGGCCAGGGCCCCGATCAGCCCGGCGGCAAAGTTGCCCAATTCGGTGATCGGGCCACATCCACCGGAAGCAGGCAGGGCGCCTTCCAGGGCATGCACCACCTGCGGCACCCCCAGGAAGGCAAACAGGGCGATGAACAAGATTGCAAGCATCGCCGAGACCGCCTGCCAGACCCACAGGTTGGCACCCAGGACGCTCGCCGTCCCCAGCCGCAGCACCTGGGCCAGAGCAGCCAGGAGCGCGCCTGCCAGCAGGGCGCCCGCCAGGGCAGTCCAGGCTTCCCGCAGGAAGAGCAGCAGGGTGGAAAGGGCCGAGTCCATCAAAGAGCCGCATCTTCATGGCGGTGGAATTCAGCCTGGAGGGCGGGGTAGAAGCGCGAGCCCCAGAAGTGGATCGGCCAGCGGCTGGCTGCTGCTGTGCGATCCTTGAGGGAGATGACCTCCAGGGGAACACAGCCGCAGGCGGCGGGCTCTTTTTGGCGCTGGATAACCAGGATACGGTCTGCCTCATACGGAACGCGCTCGTCGCCCAGGAGGGCTGACAAATCATCTCCATCCTGAAAGCGCCCGGATTTCAAGGCTGCCGCCGCGATCAGCGCCCAGCCGTGGCGGGTGGCGAATTCTCGCAGGGCAGCCGCAGCCTCCCCGCTGCGCACGGCTTCTCCCAGCATGCCGGTCAGCCCCAGCACGGGGACGCGGTTCAGGTAATCCACAGCGACCAGGGCCGCGCCCTGGACGGGGAAGGCGTAATCGTGCAGGAGCAGATCTTCCAGCGCCCGCACGGTGTCCTCCTGGGAGGACAGGTGCAGGAGGACCGATTCGCTCGCGCATGCCAGCGCCTTCTCGACCGCCTTCTCAGGGGCGGGGGCGTGCGGCCCCGCAACCTGGGCTTCGGCCTGTTTGTAGAGGCGGTAGCGCAGTTCCTCGGCGGTGTGTTCATAGCAGCCGATGGCGGCAGGGATCCCCTCGCTTGCGGCATCGAAGAGCATGCGCAGGAGCCAGGAGGTTTTGCCGATCCCGGGCGCGGCCGCCAGCAGGGTCAGACCGCCACCCCAAAAGGGCAGGCCTGCAAAAACACCGAAAGGGGTATAGGGTTGGGGGTGTCCCAGGGTTCCGGAACGCGGCATGGGGGCATGATAGTGAGTTGCGGCGGGGGGATGGGGGGAGTTGTCGCTAAGGCAGGAGCAGGCGCAGGAGCAGGTACCCCAGCAGGCCGAGGAGCAATCCGGGGATGGCCGGAATCGGGCCATCCTCGCGGCGCAGCCAGAAGCGCCGCCAGGCTTCCAGCCCAAGCAGGGAGAGCAGGACGGCTGGCAACGGAAAGAGGCAGGCCAGGCCCGCAACGGCCAGGAGGTCGGCCCGCCCAACCAGGCCGCGCCGGTGACCGTATCCGATCAGGAGCACCGGCCAGGCGGGCGGGTAGAACAGGAGCGGGAGCGCAAGCATCCCCGGCAGGCTGCGGA
>JBFYSM010000352.1:0-11673 GCA_041301605.1 Chloroflexota bacterium
CATAACCATCAATCTTCCTTTGATATAGGCGGATAGGTTTGAAACCATCGCTTAATTTGCCAAACAATTGTTTGCGGAATTCTCTTTCCTCAGGACTTAATTTTGTGGTCATGAAATAATAGGCACGCGCCAGCGGCCCCAGGAAGGTTGGCAGTGTCGAAGCATCATATTTGTAACCGCGTTGTGCCAGGATGCGCAGAACGGTTTCGGAAAGGCTGTAACCTGGCCCTCGGAACCCGACCGGTTTTTGTCCAGTCAGGCTCTCGATGAGCTGTTCGGTACGCGCCAAATCATCCTCGATCTGTTGTTCGGAGTAGAGGTGTAACCAGGGCTCGTGGTTGAAAGAATGGTTGCCGATTTCATGTCCTGCATCGGCAATGGCCCGTATCGCCTTATGGTTTTTCTCCAGGGCTGCATCTTGGCCGACAATGAAAAATGTGATCTTCAACCCTCTTTTGTCGAGGAAATCCAGAACCCGCGGGACAACGATATCCAGGTAAGAAGGGAAGGATTCCCAGCCTTGGTCTCCATGGGTTTTCATGTAGGACCAGAGGTTATCGAGATCCAAGGACAGGCTTGCCAGGGGTTTATTTTTGCTCATAATGGTTCCTAATGATTTGAAGAGTTGGAATCGTGTTCTGCCATGAGGAGATCGGCGATCTCTTGGGCTTTCCTGGTGATCGATTCGCCGTTGGTTAACGCTGGATAGATCTGCGCATTGGTTGCCAGGTAGAGATTCGGGGTCGGAGTGCGAGTTTCCGGAATCAGGTTCGTTCCGTTCAGCATATGCAATGGTTCTACAAAGCGTTCACGGTGTACAAGGAAGTACCGGACCCATCGGCGGTCGAACTCCGGGAACATCGCCTCCAGGTGTTTGAGCCATAGCTCTTTGATTTCATCATCGTTCATTTTCTGTAGCGGGCTTTCTGGCGCTGTATATTTAGGCAGGTAAACCAGGTGATGGCCGCCTACATATTGAGGATCGATGTAAGATGTGGTTTCGATGATACCGGTAAAGGGAATCCGATCGTCGGTGATATTCAAAGTCCAATAACCGCTGAGAGGCCGATCCAAAACCAGCAACGGACAAATGATGCCCAGGTATTGTGTTTGCGCCAGGAAATCTCGGTATTCCTTGCTCGCATCCGGGATCAAACGCTGGAAGACGGGCGGCGGCAGGGTGGAGACCAGTTTATCGAAGGTTTGGATCTCATCTCCAACCTGGATGCCCGGTTTTTGACCCTCCTGGATGATGATCTTGCTAACGGGTTTCCGGAGGTGGATCTTCCCGCCCATGGCTTCGATCCGGTCTGCCATTGCCTGGATCAGGGAGATGTAACCACCGGTCAAATGGCCAGCTTCTTCTTTTTGGCTCGCCCCGCTGCGGGTGGATTTCATCCGCACCAGGCGTGCCCAGATATATGTGGCGGGGGTTTGGTCGAAGCTGCCGTCGAATTTTGCCTTGAGCATGGGCAGCCAGATGTTTTGGTATGTTCGCCGGCCGCTCAATCGCAACAGCCATTTCTCGACGCTTACGCTCTCCAGGCTATGCCAATCCCGAACGAATTGGGCGTAGAGCACGGTCAGGCCGAGGCGAAAGCGGTCGATCCATCCCAGGGGAGGGAAGCGCAAGAATTCGATGATATTGTTCATGGAATGGATTTCTCCTTCGTAGAAGAAACCCATCCTGGTTTGCTTGAAGCGCATTTGATCGACAATGCCCAATTCGGTGCATAGTTGGCGCATTTGGCTGTCGCTGGATAGAATGGCGTGGTAGAAACGGTCGACTTTCGTACCATCTTCGAGCACGATGGGTCCCGCCAGCCCTCCCAGCAAAGGAGATGCCTCGAATATCTCCACAGGGATGCCCTTCTTGGACAGGAAGTATCCTATAGAGATCCCCATGATCCCCCCACCGATGATACCGATTTTCATTTTGACTTGCCTCCCACGATTGCATGATTTTGAATGGAACCGAGCTTCTCTTGGGATAATCCTTGGGCAAAAGCATGGCCCAGGATTCCAGCGATGTTTTGTGCAGCAACCCCCGTACCGTAGATGGGGGGGTGTTCGGGTGGAGGAGAAAAACCGAACCAGGAATCCAGGATCAGTTCCCGGTTGGCGCCGGCCAGGATATTCCATCCGGTTTCTATTGTTTCGACCCATTCGGTCTCATCCCTTAGCGTGAGGCACGGGATTTCCATGTAATATGCCTCGCGCTGCACACCGCCGGAATCGGTGGCGATCAAGCGGGCATTCTCTTCCAGCGTCAACATATCAAAGTAGCCCACCGGGTCGATGATCTGCACATGCTTTTTTGGAGCAAGATCGAGTTTTTCCAGCGCTTTTTGCATACGGGGGTGGGCAGGCAGGATAATGGTTTCTGAAACCTGGTTAAAGGCCGCCAAAATCTGGCGCAGACGTTCGGGCTCATCCGTATTTGCCGGGCGATGGATGGTTACAAGAGAATATTTCTTAGGCTCGATCCGTAACTTTTCGAGGATTTTGGATTTCGAACGGGCGATGGGCCGGGTATACAGTAGTGCGTCCAGCATGACATCGCCCACCCAATGGACTGAACCCCGGATGCCCTCGGATGCCAGTTGACGCTCGGCTACCCTGCTGACGCAGAAGTGCATGCTGGCCAGGCGGTCAGCGACGATTCGGTTGATCTCTTCGGGCATGGCCCGGTTGAAACTGCGTTCACCGGCTTCGATGTGTGCAAAAGGGATGTTTAATTTGCTCGATACCAGGGAGGCAGCCAGGGATGAGTTTGTATCCCCACGCACGAGAACGTAATCCGGTTTCTCCTTCATGAGAACTTCTTCGAAACTGATCATGATATCCGCGGTCTGACTGGCCTGGGATCCCGAACCCGCTCCCAGGTTGTAGTCTGGCACGGGTATATCCAACTCATCGAAAAACGTCTGGGACATCCGGTAATCATAATGCTGGCCAGTGTGTACCAATATTTCTATGTGTTCGGCCGCAATGGCATGGCTGACGGGCATGGCCTGGACGAATTCGGGGCGTGCTCCTACTACGGATACGATCTTCATGGGCGATGGCTCTCCGGGTTTTTCATAAATGGTTTTGCAATGGATCAATCTCGATAAATGAGCAAGACGCCTATCCCGATAACGATTGTTCCCAGCAGGCGGCTCAAAGTGATTTTTTCACCGAACATCAACCAGGAAGCCACCAACATGATTACATAACTTAAGCTCGCGAAGGGATAAGCATAGCTCAGATCGAGTCGAGAGAGCGCTGCCAACCAGAATATCGTACCTGCGAAATATATTGCCAGGCCGATAAACACATACGGATTGGTAAGCATCTTCCACGTGGTGGACAGGAATTGATTTGCGCTCAAGGTTATCGAACCCATATCATTCATCCCTTTTTTGAGCAAAAGTTGTCCGATTGTACTGGTCAGAACACTGATCAGTATATAGATGATTGCAATCTTCATTCCTGCTCCTATTTTTGGAAGTGTTTTTGAAATATCTTTCATATCGTATTTTTTTTCTGTTCCGGATTTAATCCAACCAAGGATTTGATTTGGTAAACGAGTACCCATCCCTGGAACTGTAGATGGGAAAGGATCGTTTGCACAATTTTTGCCTTAGATACTCCATACATCCGCTTGTGAAGCACCGCCGGATATTCAACCGCACGGTACCCAGCCAGGATGGCCTTGACCAATATTTCTGTGCCTGCCCGGAAATCATTCGATTGAAATTGAATGTTCTTCGCAATATCTGCGCGATAGGCCCGAAACAGACTCGTATAAGTGTAAACATGCCAGTCGACGAGGATTCGATAAATGAAAGATGAACCTTTACTGAGGAGGAGGCGATATGCCGGTACACCGACTACGCCTCCTCGTGGGTGGTAGGGGGAGGCTGTGACGATTGCAACCTTGGGTTTGAGCATGGCCAGGAGCGAAGGTATTTCAGAAAATCTGTATGTCCCGTCGCTGTCAATCGTCATCAGGATATCTCCCTCTGCGTTCTTGAAACCGGTTCGAATGGCTGCTCCAAGGCCCAGGTTTGTATCATGTTTGACGATTCTGTAATCAATTCCCGCAGTGCTGCTTGTGCCAAAAAACTCCGTTAATCGCTCGAAGGTCTTGTCACGGCTTCCGTCATCTACAAATATGATCTCAACCGATTCCAGTTCTCCTGAACCGTTATTCCACTTATTGGCAAGCATTCCTTCCACAACTGGCAATAACTCATCGTGGAGTTTGGGCACATTGTCGGCCTCGTTGTAGCAGGGAGCAATAATGGAGAGTTTCATAGTTCACAGGCTTGCGATCGCATCGACAATCGTGTCGAGATCATCTTTGGTCAACGAGGGATGAACCGGCAGGGATAGAACCTCCCGGCTGGCTGTTTCTGCAACCGGCAGGCTATCCGAATATCCTAGCTGCTGGTAAAGAGGCTGTTTGTGAATAGGAGTAGGGTAGTGGATGCCAACCCCGACGCCCTTTTCTCTTAGCTTCTGAGCGGCGTTATCCCGATCCGGGATGCGGATCGTGTACTGGTGGAACACATGCTCTGCATCTTCCCGAACCTTGGGAGTGACCACTCCCTTGATCTTCGACAGGCCATCGGTCAGGTAGGCTGCATTCGCCCTTCTGATCGAATTCCACTCGTTCAGTTTCCCTATTTGAACAAGACCGATCGCTGCAACGAGGTCGGTCATGCGCATGTTGTAACCAAGGATGACATGTTCATATGTTTTCGGGCTGCCATGGTTCCTGAGCAGGCGTGCCCGTTCTGCAATTTGATCATCGCTGGTCAGGATCATGCCGCCCTCGATGGTTGTCATGTTCTTGGTTGCGTAGAGAGAGTAACAGGCTGTGCCAAATGAGCCCACCGGTCGCCCTTTATAGGTGGCCCCATGAGCCTGGCAAGCATCCTCGATGATGGCCAGATTGTGCTTCTCTGCAATCGCCATGATCGCATCCATGTCACATGCTTGGCCATACAGGTGAATGGGGATGATCGCCTTGGTCTTGGGTGTGATCCGCTCTTCTATTTTTGCCGGATCGATAGTGAAGAAGTCCGGCTCGATATCTACGAAGATCGGACGCGCACCGGTATACAACGCACAGTTGGCTGACGCGATGAAACTGAACGGTGATGTGACCACTTCATCGGATGGGCCAATATCATGGGCGAGCACAGCGATGTGGAGAGCCGTTGTTCCGGATGATGTCGCGATCGCATGTTTCACGCCGCAAGACTCCGCAAAACGCTCTTCGAAGGCGCGTACCCTTGGGCCTTGCACGAGCATTCCGGATGCAATGACCTCCAGGATGGCTTTTTCCTCATCCTTACCAATGATAGGTTTCGCAATAGGGATCATTTTATTCCTCCTTGGGTTCAAAATTCCAATCACAGGTGGAGCAGTGCCAGATCTTGCCTTGTTGCTCCAGTTTTCTTCCACAATGGCAAACATAACCGACAAGACGGGCAGGATTTCCCACTACCAGACCGTGATCCGGTACGTCTCGGGTGACAACCGCACCGGCCCCCACCAGGGCGAACCGGCCCACCGTCACGTTCGGTAAAATGAGGGATCCTGCTCCGAGGGAAGCTCCAAACTTGACCAATATCGGTCCAACCACCCAATCGTCATTCCCTTTCAGGTGTCCGTCTACGGTAATGGCGCGAGGCATGCGATCGTTTGTCAGGCAGGCTTGTGGGCCGATGAAAACGCCATCTTCGATCGTGGCTCCATGATAAACCAATGCGCCATTCTGGATCTTGACATTATCGCCAATTTTTACATCGAAATCGACATAAACATCTTTGCCGATGATGCAGTTTTCCCCGATACGCACTCCTTCCCGGATCTGTACGAGATGCCAAATCCGGGTTCCGGAGCCGATTTGTGCCTTCGGAGACACTTCTGCAGTGGAGTGGATTGTTACTGTATTGTTTGTCATATTTTTCCTTTTCTATATTTGAAACTAGGATTACCAGGATTTACTTGCTATAATCGTGCTTTCTAATTCAAAGAAGAAACGCGAATCTAGAAATCTTGTTTTCTGTTTATTTTGCTGTCTCGAACAGGTAAACCAATAAACCCACGAATTGCTTTTCTTTCAAAATCATTCCTGAGTGATCGGTACTCTTGAAGAAGGATCGGTAACGATCATCGTAGCTTACGGTTTCATAATCCGGTATGATCACCCAATATTGGTCATACCCTGATGTGCATTGAGACAGGGCTGTTGAAATATCCATCGGCTCTATGAGCTCGCTGCTCAGGCTGCAGCTCGGCAAACTGTTTTGGTAGTACCAATAGAACGATTGTTTCTGGATCCCAATACCCGTGTCGGGGGCGAACACGATCAACTCGTTCTGACTGGAGTTCTCCTCTACATAAGCAGCAGCCTCGCGCCATTGTTCGTGGATATCGGTTGCATAGTAATAACCCAAACCGGGTACGATCATGATCGCCAATGCTCCCAGGGTAACGAAGAGCGGTACCAATTTTCGAATACTGAGGATGGCAAACGCAAGCAGCAGGTAAAAAGCCGGGGCTGCACTGATCATGTAATAATCTTTATAAAGCGGCATGACGATAAAGGATAGAATGAATGGGATGAGGAGAGGGCATAGCAGCCAGCAACATGCCAGCAGAAGTTTATCTTTGAGGTCTGGTATATCCTGCAGGTTCGGGATCACTTCTTTCCCTGCTGCAATCCAGTTGCCTTTTCCTCGTTTGATAATGTAGATCAAGGTGCAAACTATGAAGAAAATCCCCGCAACCGCGTAGTTGATGATAATGCCATCCCAAGTGCGATCACGGCGTGCGCTGAAAATAAAGTGATAGAGGGAGCGTAAAACATCGTAGATCGTTGGAACCGGCAGGTTGCCAGCGTTCGAGAGGACGGTTTGTTCCAGGTTGCCTTCGTGGGATAGTAGAGGAAGTAAGTACGGGACAAATGCGATCAGAACCAGCACTTGACATATCAAGAATGCAACCACTCTGGTGCGAAGTTTTTTTATGGAAAAGAGTATATACAGGCCTTGCGCGGAAAGAACGAACACTCCATAGGTATGGCTATAGATCATCAAAATGCTGGAGAGCAAGTAAAGAGCGAAAAAGAGGATTTTGTTCCTTTTCAAAGCCAGAATGAAAAAGAGAAGTGAGAGCAGAGTCGCCAATTCGAACAGGCTATAAAACCGGGAGACTTGGGAGTAATATATTTGATATTCGGAAATGGATAGAAGAAAAGAACCGATCAAACCAACGGTTGGGCCAAATAACTCCCGTCCAACCAAGTAAATAAGTAAAATGGACCCAATACCAAATAGAACAGAAAAGAATCTGGTACTGACCTCTGATGTTCCAAAAGTTCGTAGCCAAAGATGGTAAGGAAGATAATAAGCAGGTGGCTGATCTATCCTCCCGGATTCGAGTATTTGTTGGATGCTTTGTTGTCCCTCGATCACGGTGGACATTTCATCGATCCAATAGCTCTCAGCACCTAAATCGTAAAACCTTAGAATTGTGCCCAACAAGAGAATGAGCACAAGAATCATCGTGGGTTTCGAATGTTTTTGGATCCAGCTTTTAGTTAATGAAGCCATATTTCGAAAGTTTAATCCTCTTTTCATATTTCCTCTATTTCAAGAACATGATGATTCCAGGATTTGGAAATAAAAATCTTCCAGCTTCTTTATGTTGATCTTCCAATCCAATACATCTGTCGCAAGCCTTCTTGCATTTTCTCCATAGGATGATGCAATATCCGGATTTTCGATCACATCGATCATCTTTTCAGCAAATTCTTCCTTGCTAAATCCGGTCAGGAAACCAATTTCACTGTTTTCGAAAAGGGTTTTGACATCACCAACCGGGTTTGATAGGATGGGACGCCCAATGGATAAGTAGTCACCAAGTTTGTTGGGCCATCTTCCCACGTTGTAAACTGTTTCAGGGAATGGGAGTACGAACATATCCGCGCAGCCCATGTACCACGACAGTTCTTCGATCGGCACGAAACCGGTAAGGAAAAGGTTCTTATCGATTCCATGTCGATGGGCCTCTTGGTTTACGTGATCGCCGGCTTGACCGGTAATCATCAATTTCACGGAAGGATATGTTTTCGATACATCTGCAACTGCCGCCATAACCACATCCAAATCTATATGTGAATCACCGCTGCTGAAGCAGATGATCGGCGCATCAAGTGGCAAGCCCATCCTTCGTCTGCATTCTTCTTTGGTGCGGGCCGGGAATCGATCCGGTTCGGTTCCGCCAGAAATGTGACAGATTTTCTCTTCCGGGATACCCAATGCAGCGGCGCGTTTTGCCAGGGCAGTGGAAATAACGGTGATCCCTGCCCCCCTTTTTCGAAACGCTTCTTCGTAATAAGTTTCAACGCCCCCCATCAGGAGTTGGTACCATTTTGGCCGGAGAACCGAAATGATTCCTCCCCTTCCAAACCAATCATTCCAGTCTGTTACCAGCGGAATCTTATGATTCGTCAGATAATATAGTGCCGGGTAGATTGTGGCCGGTCGGGTTTCAAAGCAATGCACGAGGTTGTATGGTGCTTTTTCTCGGGACAAGAAAATGATCCGGTTGAGTGTATCCCATGGATCCCATCCAGACCGCAGTTTTCCCCACAGCAGATCGGGCGCCTCGATGATCCGGACACCATCCCATTCGGTTTCTTCGACACCGAACCGGCGATGTTCTGCAATGACAACAAGCGTGGCTTTATGTCCTCTCCGAACGAGGTTTTTTGCCATTGCATGTGAGCGTCCGTATGATTTATGGCGTCGGTGATGGCAGATCATGAGGATATTTAGTGATTTGATCATAGGTTTTTCTTTGCGATTACTTCCTGATACAGATTCTGATAGCCATCCACCATCTTGTCCAAAGAGAAACTATGCCGAACAAGGTTTAATCCTTCCAGCGAGAAACGATCCCTTGACTCGGTGTTTTCGATCATGAATATGATTGCCTTTGCGATTTCATCCACTGAACCATTTTGGAGCAGTAATCCAGTCACTCCATTCGTTATGGCTTCCGAGTTTCCGCCCACATCTGTGGCGATGATTGGTTTTCCGGCGGCCATGGCTTCCAAGATGCTCAAGGATAATCCTTCGTTCAGGGAGGTCTGAATATATATGTCCATCGCGGCAAGGATGCGAGGAATGTCTTTACGAAAACCAGTCCAGGTAAGGCGATTGGACAACCCTAATCCATTCGCATAGCTTTCAAGTCGTTGCTTCGCATCACCATCTCCTGCAACGACAAGGTGCGTATTTGAATAAATCCCGCTCACCAGCGCAAATGCTTCCAGCAATATATCTATTCGTTTAACCTTCTGGATTCGCCCCATATAACCCAATACGATAGTTGTTGGAGACAAGCCTAACTCCCTCCGGCATGCATCCCGCTCTTCGGGAACAAAAAAATGTTCAATGGGGATGGCGTTTCGGATCATGGTCACACGCTCTGACTTAATGCCTGGTTGGTTGATGATCTGTTGATACATCTTCTGGCTGACCGGTATCAGTCGATCGGGAATATACAGGCTTGATCTGTCCAATAAGGCGTAGACTGCACCCCATTTTCGGTCACCAGACCTGGTTAGAAGATGCTTTGTACTTAAATGTGAAATATTCGAACCGGTAGTGGCTGATAACGCCGCAAATATTGTTCGCGGGGTGTGGGTATGGATAATCTTGATTGCGTTGGAAAGCATATACTGTCGAAGGGATTGACGGATACGCTTGCTCCCGTTCTCAGAGAAATCAGCAACATGAACGCCAATGCGGACGAACTCATCCTTCATTGGGCCTTCACCGCTCAAACCACCGATATGCCAGCCTACGCCTTCCATACTCATGTTACCCATCAAGCGGAGTATGATTCGGCTGATGCTCGAATCGGCAAATGTATTGACCAAGTGGAAAACATTGATTTCAGACATAATATGCCTAGTGCCCGGTTTTGAAAACTTTCGCTTCTCGATAAACTTCCAATGTTTGTGCAGCAATATTCATCCAGCCCAGCTCTCCTAGGATCCAGCGTTTTGCATTGTTGCCCATCTGATGCCTGAGATCATTCTGGGATAGGAGGCGGATAATGGCATCAGCGAGTTGTTGCTTATTGCCCGGATCCACGAGCAAGCCAGTTTCCTCCTGTTTCACATACTCTGGCAGGCAGCCCACTCTTGTTGCAACAACAGGTTTCCCAAAAACATATGCTGTCATCAGAATTCCACTGGTTGCTGCTGTGAGGTATGGAACGGCCACGACAGAGGCTTTCTGAAACAGTTCAGCAACAGTATTGCCTGGAATAAAGCCATCGATAATTTCATATCGATCTGGATCTTTGATCAACCCACGACAACGGTCAAGGTCATCACCCTGGCCTGCTATGATGAAGCGTGCTTGGGGTATTTCTTTTGTGATCAAGGGTTGGGCTTTGATAAGGTATTCGAGACCTTTGTGTTTATGGATCCGTCCTAGGAAGAGAACGGTATCGTTTTCCTCGCAGACCTCTCGATCTATCCAGTTTAAGAAGACATCACGAGAGCCGAGAGGAATATAGTGCACTCGGTTAGCTGGATAGCGATATACCTGTTTCATGATGCTTACGTGGTTTTTTCCATTGACAATGACCGCATCAGATCCATGGGCAATTAACCTGTTCACGGCGATTACCACACGCGGAGGAGGAAATTCACCAATGTTGGGTTCCGGGATAATGATGGTGGAAACAACAGGGATACGCCGGATTAGATTGGCTAACACAGCAATCCACAGTTCTCCGCCCCCTATCAAGAGATGAACAACATCCACGCCATCACTTTGGATCATCCTGGCAAGGGAATTCATCAGGAAGAGCATGCGCGGATCTCGCATCCGCTTCAATTGTATGAGGCGCACTTTGATTTCTCTTCTGAGAAGATTCTGTTGGTAGAGCTTCTCTATGGGATGGTGCGGATCTCCCACAGTTCTAGCGGTATGTGATCGGGAAGAATAGAATGTGACTTCAGCACCAGCCTCAGCCAGAGCGTTCGCCAAATCCAATCCGGAGTCAACATCTGTGAATGAGACAATCCCTACGTGCATCAGACCACCTCAGCGAGAATATCCATAAGTCGATTAGCCAGGGAATCCCAATCATATTGGTTTTCCACCAGTTGCCTGGCCTTGGTTGAGAGTGATTTCCGAAGGTTTGGATTACCCAGCAGCCGGGTTGTCTTCTCGGCGAATTCTTCAGGGCGATCAGCAATCAAGACGTTTTCTCCATCTCTTACATCCAAGCCCTCACATCCAATGCTGGATGAAACCACGGGACGGCCAAGGGACATTGCTTCCAGGATTTTCAAGCGGGTCCCGCCCCCGGCGCGCAAGGGGACCACGCATACTGAACTACGTTCATAATAAGGGATAACATCTTCTACCCAACCAGTCACGTGCACACCATTACCATCGAGGTTCACCACTTCCTGGGGCGGTTCCCTGCCCACAATCCAAAGTTCAGTATTTTTGACTCTTTCCCTTATCAGCGGAAGGATCTCTCTACAGAAATACAGGGCCGCGTCCGAGCAAGGTGGATAACTCATCTTCCCGATAAAGAGCAGATGTGCTGCATCCTGGTTTTCTGGAAGGGGTTGATAGA
>JBFYSM010000355.1:0-2618 GCA_041301605.1 Chloroflexota bacterium
CATGTGAGAAATTTCCACTGGATGAATCATGAGTCACACGCGTGCCTCACCAACTTCAAAACGGCAATACGGATCACCTTTGGCAATACAATGGGTTTCGATGATCTCATATTCTTTTTCCGTTGCCCAGCGAACAGCCTCCCCCACCGACCCAATATACAGGTGGCAGATGGGTTGTTCGCTATGGCGCCCCATGCATATGGCACAGGTGGATTCAACATAAGCCAGTTTGCCATCTGCATCATCCACCCACGCCTGCACCTGGGCATTGGTTTTCTTCAAGGCATTCACCAAGGCATTCAGGATGAACTTGATCCGCTGTTTTTCAGGCAACAACTTCAGGGCTACCCCGGCAATCCCCAGCAGCGCTCCTTGCTCGCGCACCCCATACTGGAAGGATGCCTTTCCAATCCGGCGTAGCATTCCACGTCCGCCGCGCCCGTAAAAAGCTTCGATCGCCTCGTTGAACTTTGCATATTCCACTGCTTTGATCCCCGGATTGAGATCATCCGGAGGCAGATTATTGATAAACCGTTCCAGGCCCGAGTTGCGTAGAACGGCGTGAAGCCCGTTGGCGCCCATCACTTCTTCGGCCGCAACCAGCGCCTGGCGTACAAGGGTATTGACGATGACCGCTTCTTCAGAGGAAACCATGATCGCCTCCTATCTCAAGGAATCTGGTAGGTGTAAACCGGGTAATGTTCCCCTGTTTGACGGAAACCCAATTTCCGGTACAGGTTCATCGATGCCGTATTATCACTCTGGGTATTGACGGATAACCGGGTGAAACCGCGCCGCCTGCCGCGCTCGAGCAGGTCATTTACCAGGGCAGCCCCTACTCCCTTGCCCTGCGCTTCAGGCCGGACAGCAAGCCTGGCGAGGTGCCCCCCCACGGGGTTCTTCGTACTGATCTGATAACCGACAATCATCCCATCCAACTCGGCCACTGTCGCAACGGCAGATTGGGAATAAGCGTGTCGTAAAGCCTCCAATGAATTTTGCCAGAGTGGCGGAAAGGCAGCCGTATCCACGCGCGCAACGGTTTCCAGGTCTGCCGGAGCCATCATGCGAACCACCATACCTGGTGCATTGGTCAGGTTTTTCCGGTTGTCATACGTCCATTCCAGCATGACAATCTCTTGCATGTTCTGGAAGCCGCTGGATCGCAGGAGATCCCGGTACCACGCTTGCAAGGTGATCCCTGCAACAGTAAACCCGCCGATGCCGAGAAGCTCGCTCCTCGCAGCCTCCCAAAGGGAAAGCCAGGTGTCCTGCAGGGATGACCAGTCGGAACAGGTGAAAAGACGGATCCATGCCACTTGAGGAGGGTCTGGCGGACAGGCGAATGCTGCGACCAGCCTGTAATCCTGGATGGCTACATAGAAAGGCTGCTTCCCCAGCCAGTCGATGGGATTGCGCCAATCCAGGTGACGATGGATGTAAGTTTCAAAATGGATCAAGCTCGCAATCTGCTGTTGATCTTTAACTCCCGCCTGGCGAACTTGAAAACCAACCTTTACTTCCATAAACGCCGGAAGAGCAATTTCTTGAGGATTCGCTGCTTGAGGGTCGGCTTTTCAACGCCCATCAAGCCTGATTGCATAGCTGTCACTGCGTCAACCATTTTCCCTCGGCTGACTTCCAACCCGGCCAGCGCCTGGTAAACATCTGCCTTCAATTCGGGCTCGCCGGCCTGTTCGAGCACAGCAGCCGATTTTTCATAGAATTCCGCCGCTTCTTCTTTCCGCTTCAGGGCTTGCAAGGCGGCAGCCTTGTTGGCGAGCGCCATCCCTTGACGGCGCAGATCCCTGGCGCCAGCAAAGATTTGGTCCGTACCTTCGACCGATTCCAGGGCTTCCTTGGCTTTTTTCTCCTGAAGATAGGCAACGCAGAGGTTGTTCTTCATTTCAGCAGTCATCAGGGCATTGCCATCTGCAAGGAACTGGTTGGCTGCTTCGGTGAAGCCCTTGATTGCTGTGGGGTAATCGCCTCTTTCGAATGCAAGCTTGGCCTGATCGGCCAGGTTCTGGGGGGAGATTTGATCGATCATGGTTAGAGCGTGATATCCAGTAATCCCTCCGCCACAGAGCGGAGTTTTTCGGTAGAGAGGGTACTCAATTTCAAGGCCAATTCCAGGTAGGGCAGGTTGACCGGCTTGCAGACAAAAGTTTGCAGGTCAGGGGGAAGTTCCGAGAATTCCTGGATGGCTTTCTGTTGTTTGAGCCATTTGCCAACCGGGCCTGTTTCGTCGAAGAATATCTCGACCTGGCTGTTGAGCAAGGCCAGCAGCGCTTCCAGTTCTGGAAGGGGGATTGGGCGGTCGCCCAATTCGTAAGATTTCAGGCGACTGCTTGTCAGTCCCGACTGTTCAGCCAATACCTTAATCGAATACCCTGCCCGTTCCCGCTCCTGACGCAGCAATGCTCCGATCAGGCGTTGCCTGATACCCACCAGGGGGGCAAGTTTCAGGGCCTCGGTGGGGGCCGGGTTATCCGACATCGCCTCCCTGCTCCAGAAGTGCTCAATGGGTAAATCCAGGAAATATGTCAGGATTTCCAGTTCAGGCAGCGAGGGTGCGCGCCGCCCTTCTTCGTAGCCGCGGAACACCCCTTTGGTCA